>JAAYMG010000159.1 GCA_012521525.1 Clostridiales bacterium
AACGGGGCGACGAGGGGAGACTTCGAAGTATTCCTCCACCTGTTGAACCCGTTTGCACCGCACATCACCGAAGAATTGTGGCATATGCTCGGAAATGATACGATGCTCTCGGTCGCCCCATGGCCAGCTTACGACGAAAGCAAGACCAAGGATGAGCGCATCACCGTTGCGATCCAGATAAACGGGAAATTCCGCTCCACTGTCGAGCTTGAAGCGGACAGCACCGACGAACAGATGGTCGAAGCGGCAAAGAACGAGGAAAAGGTGCGCAAGTTCATAGAGGGCAAGGAGATCGTAAAGACCATCGTCGTCAAAGGGAAGCTCGTCAATTTGATAGTCAAGTAAATTTTCTTGACAATCGTATATCACGATAGTATAATTAATGATACGATTTCGTACTCGGAGGGAGGGAAGGTAAAATGGCGGAAGTCCATGTGAAGGAAAATGAGTCCCTTGACAGTGCCTTGAAACGTTTTAAGCGTAGTTGCGCAAAGGCCGGCGTTCTTTCCGAGATTCGAAAGAGGGAGCACTATGAGAGCCCCAGCGTAAAGAGACGCAAAAAGTCAGAGGCTGCCAGAGCTAAGAAGAGAAGGTCCAAGTAGTATTCATTGAGGCTACGCCGCAAGCGTAGCCTCTTTTGAATATGTCAGCCTTTTGATATTTCATGCAACTGGTCGATGCAGTTTTTTGCGTCGCTATACAGTACGAAAGCTTCTTTGAACCTGGCCTGCCTTGCAGCGCCCAGCTTCTTGAGCATGCTCCTTTCGTCGTCATACATCACGAAGTGGCTCTGCCTGTTGTCATCACGGTATGTAAAGTAATATGAACACAGTTCATGCGAATAATAGGATATTGCGTTATACTTACGAAGCAGCTCCGCTATACTCGACCTAGGGATCCTGTCCTTGTCTCCGGACGGAGATGGCATGACGAAGTCGATGCAGACAGGGTCGTAAAACAGCGCTATGCGGTCAGGCGTATATTGATCTACCGCGCGGTTAAGATGATTCAGAAAGGATCCCCCGGTAACGTCGGTTGAGATCAGGACCTTTGATTTAGGTGCAATATTCTCATAGGACTCATGAACATATAATTGAATGCCACACTGTGAGAAGTATCCGTCCGCTTCATAAAGGAAGTTTTTCAGCATTTCATTTTCGCCGTTTTCAAAATCGCAAACCACTCCGGTGTAGCCGCGCAAATCACACTCCCGCTTGATGTCCCTTATAAGCATGGAAGAATAGAGTTCCGAGCTGTCGAGGCCGTAGTCGGAAAGAAGCATCAAACCGTTTCTGACATTGATGCCAATACCGCTGCGGTATAGTCGGAATTCTTTGCCTATCCGGTAAGCCATATGGCAAAGCGGGAACCCGGCTTGTGATGCGCTGGATGTTTCTGCCGGCGATATGCATAAGTAGACTGTCAGTTCTTCCATGAACACACCCGTCCCCCGTTCACAATACGATTTAGAGTTCTCTCTTATATGCTATATACTTGTACGTTTTGATGTTTGCTGATATACTTAATAGCATATGATTTCGCCACTGCTATTTATATTTAATAATATGAGTTCTGCGTACTTAACATGACATACAATGTAATGGCAAACATTAAAAGACAATATTTGCGAACGGAGGATCTGTTTTGTCTGCAACAGCAAATAAAACGCCTGTTCATTCGCTGATGGCATGCTTATTGCCGGACGCGGTGTTTGATAAAGTGACCGATATAAAGGCAGACTGGCTTATCGACCAGGAGATCATCGGGGTCGCCCTGGACGTTGACAATACGATCGCGAAATATTCCGAATCGCTCCCGGCCCCCGAAATCGTCAGGTGGATGGAGAGTCTGCGCAATGCCGGCATCAGGACGGTGATCGTTTCGAACAGCCGGAAGGAGAACAGGGTGCCGGATATAAGCCGGGCGCTTGGTTTGCCTTATATCGTAAAGGCGGGAAAACCGAGCAGGAAGGGATTTCTGAGGGCCGCCGAGATAATAGGCACGGAACCAGAGCACATAGCCGCCATAGGCGATCAGATTTTCACCGATGTCCTGGGCGCCAAGAGGGCCGGCTGCAAAGCATATATCGTGTATCCGAGGGGCATCAATGAGAGCCCATGGTTTTCCGTCAGACGGTGGATAGAAACTCCGTTTATACGGATCGCCTCCAAATCAATGAAAGGAGAGCCCCGATGAGGGCTCTG
>JAAYMG010000160.1 GCA_012521525.1 Clostridiales bacterium
AGTTCGAGTCTCTTCAGGCGCGCCATTTTTTTCAGCCGTGGTGGGTATAGCTCAGCAGGTTAGAGCACCAGGTTGTGGCCCTGGGGGTCGTCGGTTCGAGTCCGATTATCCACCCCATTTAGCCTTATCAGGCTGTCGAAGCCTTCATTGGCAGATCACTTTGGGATGTAGCCAAGGGGTAAGGCACCAGACTTTGACTCTGGCATTCGTAGGTTCAAATCCTGCCATCCCAGCCACAAGACCCATTAGCTCAGCAGGCAGAGCACCTGCCTTTTAAGCAGGGTGTCCGCAGTTCGAATCTGCGATGGGTCACCATATAAATACCCCGGAACCCGCAAAGCTTTATGCTTTGCGGGTTTTTCCATCTCGATGGGACGATTTGGCGATTTTGACAAAAGAAGCTGTTGGATATTGTCGTATCAGGGCCTGTCGAATATCTACCGCGGTAGCAAGCTCCATCGATGCCTCATATTCTGTAATAGCATTCGGTTCGCCCGAGTGCAATTACATATAGAGGAGGATTCGAATGGTCATTGAACTGTCAGCACTGCACTGGATATATGTCCTGTTTGTCGTGCTGATCATCGGTTTCATGGTGATGAGAAAAGACACGACACTTGTCTGCGTCGCGGGGATTTTCGCGATTGCTGCGGTGGCGTGCGGTTCGATCAGCTCATCACTGAGCGCTGCGTTCAACAGCTTCATCTATGCGATAATGGAATTGCTGCCCACGATACTGATCATCTCGATAATCGTATCACTGAGCAGGACCATGACCGATACCGGGATAAGTGACATGATGATATCACCCTTTGCAAAACTTATCCGGACACCTACGCTTGCGTATTGGGTCACAGGTTTGGTCATGCTGGCAATTTCATTGGTATTCTGGCCGTCACCCGGTGTTGCCCTTGTGGGTGCGGTCATGCTGCCTGTTGCGATAAAGGCGGGATTGCCTGCCATCGGAGTCGCTGCGGCTATGAACCTTTTCGGCCACGGAATCGCGCTGTCAGGCGACTTTGTCATACAGGGGGCGCCAAAACTGACGGCGGACGCTGCCGGAATCCCGGTAGGGGACGTTGTCAATGCGAGCATCCCGCTTGTCATCGTAATGGGTGTTGTTACAACGGTAGTGGCTTTTGCTTTTCTGCTCCGGGACATGAAGAAGGGAGTCGTCAAAGTTCCTGAAACCCCTGTTGCCGACGTAGTGACATCCAATACAGTACATAATGCTTCAGATGCAGAACATATTTCTTCCGGCACTGTACATAATACCGACGATTCCAGGGAAAGCTCACTGCTGCCGATAGTACCGCGCAGGATTTTCGCGATACTTATACCCATTTTATATGTTATCGACGTAGTCATCATGTCGATCATGGACCTTACCGGCGGTGAAGCGACAGCACTCATAGGCGGTACAACGCTGCTGATTATGCTTGTTGTCACTATGGCGGCTTACGGGTCGAAGGGTTTGGAGAAGACGACCAATTACCTCATCGAAGGCTTTACTTTCGGATTCCGCGTATTTGGTCCCGTCATTCCGATCGCCGCATTCTTTTATCTGGGAGACTCGGGATTCAAAACGATAGTCGGAGACTATTTGCCCGCGACGTCAAACGGGATCGTAAATGACCTCGGTGCCGCCCTGGCGTCTGTCGTGCGGCTCAACAAAGGAGTAGGGGCATTCACACTGACCGGTGTAGGTGCGATAACCGGCCTTGACGGATCTGGCTTTTCAGGAATTTCTCTTGTAGGATCGGTCGCGGCCATCTTCTCCAAAGCGATCGGTTATGGCGTGGAAACACTGACCGCCCTCGGACAGATCGCGGCGATCTGGGTAGGCGGCGGCACATTGATCCCGTGGGCGCTTATCCCTGCGGCCGCCATCTGCAATGTGGATCCATTTGAGTTGTCGCGCAGGAACCTAATACCGGTGGTCGCCGGGTTGCTTGTCACAACGATAGTAGCCATATTCCTGATTTGATGGTCATGAGGACAGACAGGGAGAAGGTTAGCAATGACAGAAGAGGGAAAGCGAAGGACAGTGAGAAGAACTGAGAGAAGGGCTGGAATAAGGGTATAGAGAAGACAGAGATAAGGACTGGGATAAGGGTATAGAGAAGACAGAGAGATAAGATAAGGGCAGCGAGAAGGGCAGAGAAAAGGAGAGAGAAAAGGACAGTGAGAAGGACAGTGAGAAGGACAGGGAGAAAGGATCCCTGTCCTGGTTTTTTATTGGCCAGTGGACGAGCACGGATTCCCGGGCTTTACTCCCGTTTTCATATCAGGTACCTGTACTTCACCAGTGCCTTATAAGCCGGAAACTGTCCTGAGATCAAACGCCCGGCGCAAAGCAAATCAGCATATTTGCTCCTTGGTGAAAGCTTCTGTTAAAATCCGGGTTTTGTGGCTGATGTTTACATTCTTACAACGTTCGACTATAATTAACAGGTAGTGAATGATTATTGTGGGGGATGCATCATGCAGAACGATAAAAAGCCGACGGTCAAGCTTTATGAAGAGGACGCCTATATCAGGGAATTCGATGCGGTCGTTTTGTCCTGTGAAAGAGCAGATGACCGTTATCTGGTGTCCCTTGACAGGACATGTTTCTACCCGGAAGGCGGCGGACAGCCATCCGACAGAGGCCATATCAACGGTGCATATGTATCCGATGTGCAGGAAAAGCACGGTGTTATAATCCATTTTACCGATAAACCCTTTGAGCCGGGAAGCACGGTGCACGGTTCGATCGATTGGGAACGGCGGTTTTCAAATATGCAGCAGCACAGCGGTGAACACATCCTTTCCGGAATCATCAACCGGATCAGCGGTTATGATAATGTGGGATTCCATATCGGCAGCGAGTTTGTCACACTTGATTTCAGCGGCCCGTTGACTGCGGAACAGCTCTTGCTTGCCGAGAAACTGGCAAATGAAGCGATATATGAGAACCTTCCCGTCAATGCGGAATACTATACTAATGAAGAACTGAAAATCAAGGATATCAAATACCGCAGTAAGAAGGAACTGGAAGGTCCCATCCGTATAGTGGATATCCCCGGATACGACTGCTGCGCCTGTTGCGGCACACATGTCAGGAGAACGGGTGAAATCGGGCTGATCAAGGTCATTAAGGCCCAGAATTACAAAGGCGGGACCCGTATGTTCATCCTCTGCGGTATACGGGCGCTCGATCATTTCAGGACAACGCTGCAGAGCGTTGACCGTATCTCGACTCTTTTGTCGGCAAAGCCCGAGGCTGTATCGGAAGCCACTGAGCAAATGCTCGGCGAGATGGAAAACCTGAAAGCGCGTGCAGCAGATCTTCGGGAAAAACTGTTCTGCCTTATGGCGGAACAAGTAGACCATGACCCTGACGACGGAGTATATTCACAGATTTTCGACGACATGTCGGCAGACGAACTCAGGCAGTACGCGCTCATCCTTGTGGAAAAGGTGGGCACCTGCCTGCTGTTCTCAGGCAATGACAGCGAAGGATACAGATATGCGGCGGCCTCCGCAGTGCATGATTGCAGGGCGATTTCAAAAATGATCAACTCGGAGCTGAACGGAAGAGGCGGAGGCACACCCAGGCTTGCGCAAGGTGCGGTCCAAAGCGATAAAGAGCAGATAGGAAGGTTTATCGGTGCGCTTGAGGCGGATATTTGACGGGTCGCGCTGCATTTATGGACAATTGCAACGAATTCCTGCCGTCATGGCTGAGATTTTTTGGATTGTTTAAGATTGTCAGTTATGATAGAATTATATCGGTTGAGTCGTATAATGAAAGTCGGTGCTTGTATGTCAGTTACATTTACTCAGTTTCTTGAAGACTTGATCCAAAACCCGGTCATGATCGTTACGACGATCCTGATGCTGGGCGTGATAATGGTCAATGGCTGGACGGACGCTCCCAATGCCATAGCGACATGCGTGTCTACCAGGGCAATGTCTCCCAAGGGCTCTGTTGTACTGGCTGCAGTTTTCAATTTTTTAGGCGTTTTAGTCATGACATTATTCAACTCAACCGTCGCTCAAACGGTATATAAAATGGTGGATTTCGGCGGAGATTCCCGCGTCGCCCTTACGGCGTTGTGCGCGGCACTCTTCGCTATTGTTGTTTGGGCGACTGCCGCGTGGCGGTTTGGCATCCCCACAAGCGAAAGCCATGCGCTGATCGCCGGCATAAGCGGAGCTGCGATCGCCCTGCAGGGAGGTTTCGGAGGAATAAACGGCAGCGAGTGGGTCAAGGTCATTTACGGGCTGTTCCTTTCCACATTCCTCGGGTTTGGCAGCGGATGGATCCTGGCAAAGCTCATTGAAGCGATTTTCAGGAGAGTCAGCCGCCGGAAGGCAAATCGTTTTTTCAGATGCGGGCAGATCGTCGGCGCATCGGCAATGGCGTTCATGCACGGCGCGCAGGATGGCCAGAAGTTCATGGGTGTATTCCTGCTCGGAGTTTTTCTTGCAAAAGGTGAAGGCCAGGTAACTGTTTTTGAAATACCCATCTGGCTGATGGTCGTCTGCTCACTGGTAATGGCGCTCGGAACCTCCATCGGTGGGTACAGGATCATAAAAGCCGTGGGCATGGACATGGTAAAGCTTGAAAAGCACCAGGGGTTCGCGGCAGACATAGCCGCATCCGGATGCCTGCTTTTGGCTTCACTGTGGAGTCTTCCTGTCAGTACGACACACACTAAAACCACAGCAATTATGGGAGTGGGCGCATCGAAAAGGATCAGGTCGGTCAACTGGGCGGTCGTCAAGGAAATGGTCCTTGCCTGGGTGCTCACATTCCCCGGCTGCGGATTGATAGGTTATATTATGTCTATCATATTCCTGCGTACGATGTAACGTTATTCCGCAACTTATCGATGCACAGAAATGAGGTTTGACATGGCCAGAAAGACGAACGATTACTATTTCAACAAGCTTGACAAAGCTGTAGGATTTGCATGTGAAGCCGCGGAAATGTTGAACAACGTACTGAGCAGCTTCTCGGTAGACAACCTTGACAAAAAGATCAGGGAGATGCATGTCATAGAACATGCCGCTGACATCGACAAACACGAGATGATGTCCAAACTGATAAACGAGTTCATCACTCCCATAGACAGGGAGGACATAATCCAGATCTCGCAGGAGATAGACGACATCATCGATCAGATCGAAGAGATCCTCCAGTGTATCTACATGTACAATCTCAAGAGTATTCGCCAGGAAGCGATATCATTTTCCAGGTTGATCGTTGAAGCGTGCAAAACGCTGAAAAAGGCTGTGGAAGAGTTCAGCAACTTCAAGAAATCCAAGACACTCAAGGACTATATCATTGAGTGCAACAGGATCGAAGACGAAGGTGACCGCCTGTATTCCGAAGTGATCCGGACCCTTTATACCCATCTCACTGCCGATGCGGTCCAGCTTTTCTCGTGGGTGAAGATCTTCGACCTGTTCGAGAGCACCTGCGACTCATGCGAGCATGCGGCAAACTCGCTTGAGCGCATAGTCCTGAAAAACTATTGATATGTATGACATTTCCGGGCAGTCTTTGGTTTGCTTGAACGCCCTGCCTTCAGAGTGCAGATGCTGATGGAGGTGTACATCAGTGCAGGAATATGAAAAAGTACTGGAGCAACTAATCAGGATGGTCCAGCCGGAAAAGCTGATTTTATATGGTACCAAGCGCGACGTCGCGACGGGAACGGTTAAGGACATCGACGTTTGCCTTGTTGCAGAAACACCTGACAAGAGCACTCTGGAACGTGAACTCTACCTCTCGATCGATTCCGATGTTTCGTTTGACATCATCATATACAGGCCGGTTGAGTGGGAAACTTTGATAGAAGACCATCAGAGCTTCGCTCATAGGATCCTGGAGAAAGGGACAGTGGTCTATGAGCGCCAGGCATAGCGGCTCCGGCAAAACCGACAGCAAAAGATACTATGAATGGTTGGACAAAGCCCAGGCGGATCTGCAGTCTGCACGACTGCTGATGGCCGGAGGCGGAGACATTTGCAGCGTACTTTTTCACTGCCACCAGATCGCGGAGAAGGCACTGAAGGGTTTTCTGCTTTTCCGCACAAGGCGCCATTATGACGGGCACAATATAACTTTCCTCGTCCGCAGGGCGATGAGTCTTGACGGTGACTTTGCCCCATTCCTGGAAGGCAGCCCTCCGCTGAACCGATACTACATTGAAACGAGGTATCCTACGGACATCCCCCTGGAGCTGGATGAGGGCAAACTGAAAGAAACGCTTGAGTATTCGGTAAGGCTATACAGGCTGATCGCTTCAAAGCTGCGAAACGAACCCGAAGCTTTTTATATGCCAAGTGAATGAAGCAGGCTGTATTTTGGCTGTCATATCGGTTGCATGATCGGTTGACAGCCTTTGAACTATATAATATAATACCCTATTAAATTCAGGCAGAAGAGATATCAAAAAAGCACAGGACAACGCATTTCATGAGGATGTTAGAAAGGAGAACAACGTGGTCAACTTTGAGTATTCCGAGAAGCTTGAAAAGGTAGGCCTCACTTTTGATGACGTACTGCTGGTCCCGGCGGCAAGTGAGGTACTTCCGAAAGAAGTGGACGTATCCACACATGTGACCAGGAAAATAAAGCTCAACATACCCATAATGAGCGCCGCGATGGATACGGTGACAGAATGCCGTATGGCCATTGCCATTTCACGTGAAGGCGGGATCGGCGTCATCCATAAGAACATGACGATCGAGCAGCAGGTAGACCAGGTCGATATGGTCAAACGGTCCGAGCACGGGGTCATAACTAACCCGTTTTTCCTGTCGCCCGATCATACTCTGCGTGATGCAGAAGATCTGATGGCCAAATACCGCATATCGGGAGTACCGATATGTTCGGACGGCAAGCTGGTAGGTATAATCACAAACAGGGATCTGAAGTTTGAGGAGGATATGTCCCGGCCCATCCATGAAGTGATGACTACCCGAAACCTGATCACGGCACCTGTCGGGACGACCCTTCAGCAAGCCAAGGAGATACTGCGCAGACATAAGATCGAGAAACTTCCCCTTGTGGACGAAAACTTTTCACTCAAAGGCCTCATAACGGTCAAGGATATCGAAAAGGCGCAGACATATCCGAACAGGTCGCGTGATGACAATGGGCGTCTTCTTGTCGCCGCAGCTATCGGTGCCACAGGTGATTTCCTTGAAAGGGCCCAGGAACTGGTCAACGCCGGCTGCGACCTGCTGGTGCTGGATTCGGCGCACGGGCACTCGAAAAATATCCTGAATGCCGTCAGCAAAGTGAAGGAAAAGCTGCCGGGAGCCCAACTGGTTGCGGGAAATATCGCCACGGCGGAAGGTGCGCGCGCGCTGATCGACGCGGGAGCGGACTGCATAAAGGTGGGGATAGGCCCCGGGTCGATTTGCACCACACGTGTAGTCGCGGGAATAGGCGTGCCGCAGATCACAGCGGTATATGACGCCGCTTGTGTAGCTCACAAGTTTGGTGTCCCGGTAATAAGCGACGGAGGTATCAAGTACTCCGGAGACATCGTAAAAGCATTGGCTGCAGGGGCCGATGTAGTGATGCTGGGATCCCTGCTCGCGGGATGCGACGAAAGTCCGGGTGAGGACGAGATCTTCCAGGGTCGTAAGTTCAAGGTATACCGTGGAATGGGATCCATCGCTTCCATGACCAAGGGAAGCGGCGACCGCTATTTCCAGGAGAACAACGGGAAACTTGTGCCTGAAGGGGTAGAGAGCAGAGTTCCTTACAAGGGCCCGGTCAGCGATACGATTTTCCAGCTGATCGGCGGACTGCGTGCCGGAATGGGATATTGCGGAGCGGCAACCATAGGCGATCTGCAGGCCAACTCAAAGTTTATACGCATAACGAGCGCCGGGTTGAAGGAAAGCCATCCCCATGACATCTATATAACAAAAGAAGCTCCCAACTATTCCATATCACCATAAACGGACAGGATCGAACCATGGATTCATCAAATGGAAGTTTTGCCGTGGTATACCGCGGTTTAGCGTGCATGCCCGGCATCCTGCGGATTGAGGTAGGAACATGAAGATATTGCTTGTCTCGGACGAGGAAAGTCCGTACATCTGGGACTATTTCGACCCTGAACGCTTCAGGGGCGTTGAGCTTATCGTCTCATGCGGAGATCTCAATTCCGCATACCTTTCTTTTCTTGCGACCATGATCCCGGCTGAAGTACTATATGTGCACGGAAACCACGACAAAAAATACCTTAAGGACCCGCCCCAGGGGTGCACGAGCATCGAGGACAGGATCTTTGTGTATAAAGGCATCCGCTTTTTGGGGCTGGGCGGAAGCAGGAGCCCGCGCGTCATGGAGGGTGAGTTCCAGTTTACGGAGCGCCAGATGAGGCACAGGGTCCTGAGGAGGAAATGGGACCTGATAAGACACAGGGGATTTGACGTCCTTGTAACGCATTCACCCGCTAACGGCCTCGGTGACATGCCGGGCACCTATCATGAAGGGTTTCAGGTGTTTCGCGAGCTGATCGACACCTATCAGCCGCGCTATCATTTTTTCGGACATGTCCACAAACGCTATCACAGCAATCATGAAGAGATCATCCAATACGGTAAAACCACACTGATAAACGCCTGCGGATATAAGATCATAGAATACTAGCATCGATATTCTGCCCGCCGGATCGCCGGGCAGGCAAAATGATTTATGTGCAGGAACACGGCAGGGAAGAGGTGTGCATCGCATGGTGGACCATAATTCGATCCAGGAATACCTGGCCGCAAGGAAGGCCGGCAGGAGGTATTTTGCCGAGCATGCCGGGAAGGACGGAAAAAGCGGTTACCTTGACGTGCTGGAAGACAAACTGCGTGAAGTTGAAACGGTCGGGGAAATAAGGCTCGGGACTTACGAGATACCCCTTGAAAACATCGTGGGGACATACACTGCCGCCCGCAGCACGGCTTTTGCGGGAAACTTCATGCCGCTGCTCGGCGAGGGGACCGAGTTTGCAGCAAAGTGGCAGTCTTTGTATTTGCATCACATCAAGGAAGGGATAAGCGATCCCATCAAGGTCTATGAGTTTTTGAACGGCTTCTATGTGCTTGAAGGCAACAAGCGGGTTTCGGTCCTCAATTATGTAGGGGCTTACTCCGTCAGGGCCGACGTGATACGGATCGTTCCCAAGAGGGATCCGAAGAACAGGGAAACATCAATATATTATGAGATCCTGGACTATAACCCGCAGATCCTTGCATTCGTAGGGATGTGGTTCAGCAAGCGCGGAACTTTCACCAGGCTCATTGAAGAGGCCAGGAGCTTCTCGGAAAAAGTGCCCGAGCTGAAGGGAAAGAAGCCCCATGAATGGCTGCCGCAGGTTTTCAGGGACTTCGCGCGGCAATACAAGGCCGCGGGTTTCGGCTCGTTGAATTTGACGACAGGAGACGCTTTTGTCGAGTTTGTCAAGATATACGGTTTCCCATACAGGGAGCCATACGAACTGCTCGGTCACAGGGTCCGCAACTGTGAAGGGCAATTCAGGCTTGCGGCAGGGAAGGACGGACAGAGAGCAATTGATGTGGATGATATAGGAAGGACCGGAAGACTGAAACTGATACCGAGGATTTCACAGCGCAAGGCAAGAGCTGTCTTTGTGTATAGGTCGCCGTATGACAAGTCACCGAGAACGCGCGCGCACGAATACGGCCGTCTGCAGGCGGAAAAGCGTCTGGAAGGACGCATCGTGACCGAGGCGGTATATGGGGTCAGCGAAAAGGATGCCCACAACTGCCTGATCGAAATAGCAAAGACCAAACCGGATATCATCTTTACCGTAAATTCGAGGTACGGACATGCCTCACTTCAGACATCCCTTGAATCATCGGGTATAATTGTTTTCAACTGCAACCATACGCAGCCCGGGAAGCGTCTGAACACATATTATTGCAAACTGTACGAGCTGACGTTCATGCTTGGCATACTGGCGGGTTCATACACGAAATCAAACAGGATCGGCTTCATAATGCAGCCGCCAAGTATAGTTCGTTCAACCTACGGAATCAACGCTTTCGCCCTCGGTGCCAGGCTCGTAAATCACAATGCAAGGGTATTCAGGGCTTCCATGCGCAGCGAATATTCGGCAGTCGAGGACAGGATGCTTAGGGCGGAGCTGGCATCGAAAGGGGTAGACGTAGTATTCAGCCAATACCCCAACGAGGATCCCGCCTGGCTGAACAGGTTCGACAATCTGTACGGAATGTTGTGCGCCGTCACGCCAAACGGCAGTGTTTCGGAATACCTTGCTACTTCGGCATGGAACTGGGATGTGGTATACACGAAGATCCTCGGTGACTATCTGGAAGGGAATTACGACTTCCTTCTCAAGTCTCCCGAGAGCACCATAAATTTCTGGCTCGGTTTGTCCGCAGGCGCCACCGACGTATATATGGCGGACATAGTGCTGGGCCCGCATACGGTAAGGCTTGTAAAAACATTCAAAAGCCTGCTGGAACAGTCGCTCATCCATCCTTTCAGCGGACCGGTCAAAGACAGCCGGGGGATCGTGAGGATCGGGAAAAATGACATACCGACATTGCTCGATATACAGAACATGCAGTGGATGTGCGATATAATACATGAAGAATGATATACCTTTACGGGTATTGATATATTTTTAACAAAGTCATATAATTTACTCGTAAGTGCGGATAATGCAGGAACCTGTCGATTACTTAAGCGAATGGCATCGTTATTTGATATACGTCTATAAATTAGATCAGAGATTTTTCACCGGAATTTGTAATTTGGAGGAGTTTATGTTTAAAGTAGCGGTCATAGGTCTGGGATATATCGGGCTTCCAACTGCCCTGTCCCTTGCTGCAAACGGCATCCATACGATAGGTGTCGATATAAATCCGAAGGTGGTCGAGACGCTGCGCTCCGGCAAAGTGACCTTTAATGAGAAGGGACTTGAGGAGCTGTTCAACAGGGCGGTAGAAAAAGGCATCAGCTTCATGACCGAGTACCCTGTTGCCGATATGTATATTTGCGCCGTTCCGACCCCTTACGATAAAAATTCCAAGAAGGTAGACCCTACTTTCGTCGTAAAGGCGGTCGAATCGGTAGTTGAGGTCGCTCCCAAAGGCAGCATAGTTGTAATAGAATCCACTATATCGCCCGGTACTGTTGATCGCTATATAAGACCGATTTTTGACAGAAAGGGCTTGAAACTGGGTACTGACATCCATATTGCCCATGCACCCGAACGCATTATCCCGGGCAACATGCTGTATGAGCTGGAGCACAACTCCAGGACGATCGGCGCCGACAGCAGAGAGATCGCCGAGAAAGTCAAACAGGTGTACAGCAGCTTCTGCAAAGGTGATATTGAGATCACAGATATCCGCACCGCAGAAATGACCAAGGTTGTGGAAAACACATTCCGTGACATTAATATCGCGTACGCAAATGAGCTTGCGAAAATCTGCAGATCGGGCGGCATGGATGTCTATGAGATCATAAGGATCGCAAACAAGCACCCGAGGGTCAATATCCACAATCCCGGGCCGGGCGTTGGCGGTCACTGCATTTCGGTGGATTCATGGTTCCTTGTGGGGGACTACCCCGGTCTTGCCAATATCATACTGGCGGCGAGGAAAATCAACGACTCCATGCCTGAGTTTGTGCTGGAGCGGATATCCGAAATCATGAAGGAAAACGGTATTACTGATGTAAGCCGCATCGGCCTTTACGGACTGACATATAAAGAAAACGTCGATGACACCCGTGAAAGCCCGACACTTCAGATGCTGGACTGTATGAAGAGGCATCTGGCGTCCGGCCTGAAAGTATACGACCCATATATCAGGGAAAAGCTGGTGGACGGACAGGTCTTCGACTTCAAGGAATTTCTCGATCAGATCGACATGATCGTCATAATGGTCGGACATGCCCATCTGATAGAAAATATGGATATGATCGCGGACAAAGTGATATTCGATACGCGAAATGTTTGCCACTTCAAGCATGCATATAAGCTGTAGCAGCAGATATAAGATTGCGCGCAACGGAGGGCTGCAACTGTAAAGGGAGGGATCAGTGTGCGTGGCAAAAGGGCGTTGATCGCATCGCAAACAGTAATATTGCTGGCATCGGCAGTTTTTGCCATATTCCATATATACACGCTTGCGATCAGAGGCAGGGCTTCTGTAGAGGACTTGTTCCCTGTTGCTGCGGCAATATCGTTCGCAATCATACTTGCAACCTGTGCTGTAATGTTCATTGCAGATAAACTTTCGGGAGGCTCGGACGGGAAGGGTACGGACGAAACAGGATCGGACCCGATGCTTGAGTATCTGCCGATGATCATGACAAAGCTGGGCTGCATAGTCTTTGAGTACGATTGCAAAGATGACAGTATAAGATTATCCGAATCAGTGGACGGAAAGGACTCCCCATTGATCATTGATGGATTCCTGAGCTCGCTGGAAAGCAACCCGCGGATACATCCGTCCGACGTCTACAGGCTGCGTGAGTTTACGGTTTCCACGGACAGCAAGGACGGTTTGAGTACCATTGAGATCCGTCTTGCGATGGACGGGGGAGAGTACATATGGTATTCGATCAAAGCTTTTAAGGTGTTTATCGGCGAGAGGTCAAAGGTCATCGGATCGATAAGCAACATCCATGAGATGAAGGAAGAAAGGCAGCGGCTTATCGAGAAGGCGAACACTGACCCGCTGACGGGACTTTACACAAGGGACGTCATCAGGCAGAAGGTCAATGATTTTCTCATGTTCAGGGGCGAAAACGAGGTCGGTACCCTTTTCCATATTGATGTGGACAACTTCAAGGAAATGAACGACCTCCTGGGCCATACCATGGGGGACAAGGTGCTTGTGGATTTCGCCCAGTCGCTTCGGATCGCATGTCCCAACAACGCAGTGATATGCAGGATGGGAGGGGACGAATTTGCCATCTTCCTTCCGGAATGCGGAAGCGCCGAAAAGGCCAAGGAAGTGGGAGAGTACATAGTCAGCAGTGTCCAGAGGACATATTCGAACAATGTCAACAGCAGGACCCTTTCAATAAGTATGGGAGCCGCGCTGACCTGCGAAAGCGACACGGAATTCAGCCAGGTTTATGACAGGGCGGACAAGGCACTGAGCAATGCGAAAGCGAAGGGAAAAAGCTGTTTTGAAATATTTGATTATGTTGAGGAGACCAGGCAGTACGAAACGTTTCCCGAGTGGGGGATTTTTTGAGAGACAAGAGAACCGGAGCGGACAGGGAGATCCTGTACCTGCTCATATAACAGATGAAAGGACGGCATTTTAGCCGTCCTTTCATCTGTTAATGGGGGGTAGTTTATTTTGATTTGTATGAAAAAGATCGTGTCAGCGGATGGCGCGTACGCGCAGCACACCGTTCAATGAGCGGACATGGTCCAGGGTTTCCTCTGAGATGTCGTCGTCCAGATCGAGTATGGTATATGCGTACTCTCCTTTGGACTTGTTCACGAGATTGTGTATATTCAGCCCAAGGGATGAAAATGCGCCTGAAACGGGACTCAACACGTTCGGAATGTTTCTGTGGGTGACACAGATCCTCGTCTTGCAGGAACGCGGCGCCTCAACTTCCGGGAAGTTTACGGAGTTGGTTATATTTCCGTTCTCCAGGAAATCCATCAACTGCTTTACCGCCATCTCGGCGCAGTTTTCCTCGCTTTCCGGCGTGGAAGCTCCGAGGTGGGGGATCGCTATGACACCCGGATGCCCTATGATCTTGTCGTTGGGGAAGTCGGTAACATACTTGGCAACGATCCCGCTGTCCAGGGCCTCCAAAAGGTCGTCGGTATTCACAAGCTCACCGCGTGCAAGGTTTATGATGCGGACGCCGCGTTTCATGCAGGCGAAGGCCCTCTTGTCGATCATGTCCTTGGTTTCCGAAGTCGCCGGAGCGTGAAGCGTGATATAGTCAGACTGTTCATATACAGTCCTGTAGTCAGGTGCATACATAACGCTGCGGGAGAGACCCCAGGCGCTTTTTACCGAGAGGTAGGGGTCGCAGCCCAATACGTTCATGCCGAGGGAAACCGCCGCATTCGCCACGAGTCCGCCGATGGCGCCCAGACCGATGATGCCCAGGGTCTTGCCAAGCAGCTCCGGACCTACGAACGCACTCTTTCCCTTCTCGACCAGCGGAGAGACTTCGTCACCTTTGCCTTTCAGGGTTTTGACCCATTCGATGCCGCCGATGATATCCCTCGAACTGAGCAGCAGCGCGCATATGACCAGTTCCTTGACGGCATTGGCATTGGCTCCGGGAGTGTTGAATACCACGATGCCCTTCTCGGAGCATGCTTTTACGGGTATATTGTTCGTACCTGCCCCGGCGCGGACGATGCAGTAGAGGTCGTCTCCGAACTCACGGGAGTGCAGGTCGGCCGATCTGACGAGGATCGCGTCCGGGGATGCGACGTCGTCAGATATTTCATAGCGGCCGCTTTTGCGAAGTATGGCAAGAGCTGCGGGAGAAATTTTATTCAGTGTCTGTATTCGGTACAACTTGTTCACTGCCTTTCAGCTTCGAATTTGTCCATGTAGGCGACCAGCTTTTCGACTCCCTCGAGCGGCATCGCGTTGTAGATGGATGCCCTCATGCCTCCGACGGCACGATGCCCTTTGAGGGATATAAGGCCTTCCTTCTTTGCGCCGTCGACAAACTGCTTGTCTAGTTCCTCATCGCCGGTCGTAAAGGTGACGTTCATCATGGAACGGTAAGGCTTTTCGATGCCCGTCCTGAAGAGCTTGCTTTGGTCAAGCTTTTCGTACAGGATCGAGGCCTTTGCGCGGTTGATCTTCTCCATCTCCGACAGGCCGCCGATCTCTTCGATCCAGTCAAGGACCAGCCCAAGAATATATATACTGTATGTAGGCGGCGTGTTATACATCGATTTGCTCTTTATCATTTCAGGGTAACTCAGGAGGACCGGAGTGCCTTCGGGCGGACAAAACGGCAGGTCGTTTCGGACAATGACGACTGTCAGTCCGGCCGGACCCATATTTTTCTGGGCACCCGCGTAGATCAAACCGAATCTGGAGACGTCCACCGGTTCGGACAGGATGCAGGAAGACATGTCGCAGACCAGCGGTGCGCCGGTTTCGGGTATGTAGTCCCACTTTGAACCGTAGACGGTGTTATTCATACAGAAGTGGAAGTAAGAGGCGTTCGGATCCGGCTTCAGCTCGGTCTGCCTTGGAATGTATGAGAAATTTTTATCCCTGGAGCTTGCGGCTATGTTTACCCTGCCGAACTTGGCGGCTTCCTCGGCAGCCTTCTTCGAGAAGTTTCCGGTCACCGCATAGTCCGCGCATCCGGTTTTGCCTATCAAATTCATCGCAGTCATGGAGAATTGCATCGTTGCGCCGCCCTGGAGGAACAGGACGCTGTAATCGTCCGGAATACCCATTACCCGGCGGAGCTTTTCCTCGACGGAGACAATAATAGCATCGTATTCTTTAGATCGATGGCTCATTTCCATAACCGAGCATCCTGTGCCGCCGTAGTTCAGCATTTCTGAAGCGGCTCTTTCCAGGACCTTTTCTGGAAGCATTGCCGGACCTGCCGAAAAATTATAAACCCTGTTGTGTCCCATCGTCGATGACCTCTTTTCATATCGCATTTTTCACGGTACCGATTTTCAGCGAAAATCGTTAAACTTCTATCACTTTAAATCGATACCAAAGTATTATAGAGGCATTATACATGCGCCGAAGTGAAATGTCAATTTATTAACGATACAATTATTCGGACTTGAAACAGGTGTTTTTTGCATGTATAATCTAACTATGTCCGGAAATTATTCGCATGATAAATACTAAATTATACATCATAAACAAAAATTATATAAGTTTTACTGAAACGGAGTTTAACATGCAGCTCAAAGAAGTAAGGGACATTCTCAATGCAAAAGTGTTGTGCGGGGAACATTTACTGGACCGCGAAGTATACTCAGCCTGCGGTGCGGACCTGATGAGCGATGTTTTGGCTTTTGTCAAGGAGCAATCGGTCCTCCTGACGGGACTGCTGAACCCGCAGGTCGTCCGGACGGCGGAAATGATGGATATGCTTTGCATCGTCTTCGTACGCGGTAAGGTGCCTGACCGGAACATCATAGAGCTGGCCAGGGACAGGGACATAGTTATGATGTGCACCGACTATAAGATGTACACGGCTTGCGGTAAGCTTTACCAGGCCGGCCTTGTCGGAATGGAGTGCGAATAGAATTGGATTCACTGCATTTGCATTTTGAGCTGGACGGAAGTGATTTCACCGCGGCGGGGGAGGCCTCCAGCGAGGTCAAGCGCGTTTTGCGGCAGCTGGGGTTTGACAGCGACGTGATCCGCAGATGCGCCATCTGCATGTACGAGGGTGAGATGAACATCTTCCTGCACGCATCGGGCGGATCGGCAGACGTCTACATAGAACCTTCGGAAATCATCCTCGAGCTGATAGACAGCGGCCCGGGTATTCCCGACATAGACCTTGCTATGCAGGAAGGATACTCGACGGCATCCCAGGAGGTCCGCGAACTGGGCTTCGGAGCGGGCATGGGTTTGCCCAACATGAAGAAATATTCCGATGAAATGATAATAGATTCGGTCGTCGGCGTTGGTACGGCGATTTTCATGAGCATTCTTGTCAAATAGAGCATTTATGATAAGTTTGCAGCCGGCTTGTTTGATTTACATACCGGCAGTCTCCGGAAACTCCGCGGCATACCGGGTATAGATACCGTTCGGACAGGAAAGTTACGGCGTATTTTTCAGCGAATCCTTTTAAGGGGTATTATGTATGAAGCATTCAGTTACTCTGGACAAGGAAAAGTGTAAAGGTTGTACGACCTGCATGAAGCACTGCCCGACCGAAGCGATTCGGGTCCGCCGCGGAAGAGCGCGAATCATCAAGGAGCGATGCATCGACTGCGGACAGTGCATACGTGTCTGTCCTCATCACGCGAAGAAAGCGGTATGCGATTCCTTCGACAGATTGTCAGAGTATGACTACACCGTGGCATTGCCTGCCCCCTCTTTTTACGGGCAGTTCCGCAACCTGGACGACATCAATATCGTGCTGCAGGCGCTCATAGACATCGGTTTTGACGCGGTCTTTGAGGTGTCGCGCGCCGCAGAGCTCATTTCCGGCCTGACCCGAAAAAAGTACGATGAACTGAAGTCTGCACGCTCGGGACCTATCATCTCCTCGGCATGTCCCGCCGTTGTCAGGCTTATTTGCATGCGCTTTCCCAAACTCATACCGAACCTGCTCAACATGATCGCCCCTGTCGAGCTTGCCGCAATACTTGCCAGGAAGGAAGCCGTCGAAAGGACCGGTTTGCAGCCGGAACGCATCGGGGTGTTCTTCATTTCCCCGTGCCCGGCAAAGGTCACTGCAGGCAGGCATCCGCTGTTTCTGGATAAAAGGGTGGTAGACGGTACGCTTTCGATGGCGGATATTTATAAGCGTGTCCTGGGTCCTATGAAAAAAGTGAAGGATCCCGGTTCGCTGAGCTGTTCCGGCAT
>JAAYMG010000161.1 GCA_012521525.1 Clostridiales bacterium
ACATTCTGAACCGAAACGGCTTTACACCGAAGGATGTTGACGTATTCGTCGGCCGCGGCGGAAGCGCTTATCCTCAACGGGCAGGAGTAATGCCGATCGATAAGCGGCTATACCTTGATACATTGAACGGGGTCGGAGGCAGCGACCATCCTGCAAAGCTGGGTGTTCTATTAGCCTATGAACTGTGCACGGAGTATGGCGGGAAAATGTTCACTGTCAACCCCACTAATATTGACGAACTGTGTGACTATGCCCGAATGACCGGCATTTCCGGAGTGTACAGGAATGCACAGACACACGCACTGAATCAAAAAGCTGTAGCCCGCTACCACGCTGAGTCTATCGGAAAGCGCTATGAGGACTGCCGCTTTGTGGTTGCACATATCGACGGCGGTATAACGGTCAATGCCCATGACCGCGGAAAAATGGTGGACGGCAACGTTGGCTCCGGCGGTGATGGCCCCTACTCTCCGACCAGGATCGGCGGCGTTCCCGTGCTGCGCCTGCTGGATTATTTGGAGCAGCATTCCATAGAGGAAGTTCGGCTGATGTGCTCCCGTGCCGGCGGCTTTGTAAGCCACTTTGGCACCTCTAATGCGAACAAGGTGCACAGCATGGTTGAATCCGGGGACCGGAAAGCGACATTGGTATGGAACGCCATGATTTATCAGATCTGCAAGGAAGTCGGGGCAATGAGCACCGTGCTCTGCGGTAAAGTTGACGCCATCCTGCTGACCGGCGGGCTTGTCCGCTTTGATGACATCGTGGAGGGTATCCGCAGCCGCTGCGGCTGGATCGCCCCAATCACAGTATACCCCGGCGAAATGGAACAGGAGGAAATGGCCGGAGCCGTACTGCGGGTCCTGCGCGGGGAAGAAGAAGCGCACACTTATACCGGAGAGCCGGTATGGAATGGCTTCGATTTTTAGGTTAGCCGCGCAAGCTTAAAAACTTAACAATATATTACAGAACTGCATAACTTCTTAACTATATAACTACACAATTATATAGCTACATATGAAAGCAGGTTTCCCGGAAGTGCAATGTACTTCTGCGAAACCTGTTTCTATTCTACATTACTGCATTTTTCTGTGATATAATGTCAATGAACCGAAAAAAGGGGGATGCTGCCATGAAAACTCTTCTGAAAGGCGGAAAAATCTACGACGGAACCGGCAATGAAGCCTACATAGGGGATATTCTCTTCGAAGATGACAGGATACTGAAAGTCGCACCTTCCATCGATGAGACCCTCGCAGACACAGTGACGGATATCTCGGGAAAATCGGTATCTTCGGGTTTTATAGACTGCCACTCACATAACGACTGGTTTGCAATAAAAAAGGACCCCCTGCCGTATTTCGACCCTTTCATACGCCAGGGCATCACCACTTTTATAACAGGAAACTGCGGGCTGTCCGCAATTGGCTTTGATAGAGACACTCCTTATCTTGATAAGATCGGCGGAGGACTGTTCGGTTACAACAAGGGAGACACTACTGGTGTCTACCCGTCAGCCGATGTTTTCCTCGATGCTGTCGATAACAATTCCCCGTGCAACATGGCCGTTCTTGTCGGTCACTGTTCCGCAAGGGCTTCTGTCTCCGGATATTCAAACAGACCTCTTACCGATAGCGAAGAGGAAAGGATGCTGGCAATACTTGAAGAAAACCTGAAAATGGGCGCGGCAGGCATTTCGCTGGGCCTCATGTATGAGCCCGGCCTTTATGCTCCGCTATCGGAGCTAAAAAAGGTCGCAGACCTCTGCGTAAAATATGACAAGATCCTGACCGTCCATGCGAAAGCCGAATCGAAAGTATCAATGGCTTATCCCCAGTTGTTTGGCAGGTCGCACCTTCTCAGGGCCCTTGACGAACTGTATGATATTGCAAAAGGCACCGATCTGAAGCTTCAATATTCCCATGCCATATTCGTTGGGAGATCGACCCTGAAAGATCAGCCGGAATTTCTAAAGATGGTAGACAGGATGCGTTCTGAAGGCATCCGAATACAGTTTGATATTTATAATGAGCTCAAGGGCGTTTCCGTTATAACAGTGATCCTGCCCTCCTGGTATCAGGGGATGTCTGAGAAAGATCGCAAAAAGCTTATAAACCGAATTAAGCTTTATGTTCTAACCGAAGCTACCTCGAAGCTTCTTGGCTTTGGTTGGGATGATATCGAAATCGCCTATATCGGGCCCGGATATGAAAAGTATGAAGGGAAAACCGTGGCCGGGCTTGCCAAAGAGTACCGCAAAAGCAACCTGGACATGTATCTCCAGCTCTGCCGGGAGTCGAACTTCCAGGGGCGCGTGAATATGGGACCATATACGACAGAAGAGATCATCCACGACTTCGAGAAGAATGACAACTGCTATTTTATGACCGATGCATGGGTTGAAGACTACGGTGTGCAAAATCCGGCTATATACGATTGCTTCCCGAAGTTCCTTCAGGACTCACTCAAAGGCCTTGGAGACATCATGCCCAAAACCATCCGCAAAATGACAGGCGCTACGGCTGACCGATTCATGCTCAAAGACAGGGGCTATATCAAAGAGGGATACTATGCCGATTTGACAGTCTTTGATGAAAACGAGCTTCTGAAGGCAACTCCTGACCAATACCGCTCTTTTGGCATAGACAGCGTGTACATTAACGGAAAACTTGTCCTCAATGGGGATAGTCTCAATAGTAGTATCCTGAAAATCTCCGGCAAAGCGATACATGTGTAGAAAGATGGCCACAGGCGTGAGCATACCCCGCAAGGCCTGATCCCTCAGTTAACTTGCTGATCGTTGATAGATGCAAAATGAGCCAGCCCTGGCGGACTGGCTCTTATCGAATCCCGGTTGACAGTATTGCCTATGCTTACAGCCTGGGCCCGAACGTCGGTCTGGGGTTATACTTACTGTGAAGCTCAACCAGTTCCTCGTCGAATGCCTCACGCAGTTCACATTCGCGGTCGATGACCATCGTATAATGGTGATCTGTCGTGAGAGGCTTCCACTCCGGCAGATACTTGTTATTTGGATCACCGTGTTTGACAAAGTTCAGCGTCATGGTGCTGAAGATATTCGCAAACTTTTGGCCATAGATAGCTTCGTTCAGAACAAACACTCTATCCTCATTCATGAAGATGTAGCAGACTTCACCGCCGTGCCACACCGGTATCCAGCCGTCCTCGGGCGCAGTGTAGGCTGCAATGAAAACATAGGTGTTATTGTTGCCGGCCTCGGCGTGCTTCAACGCTGCCTTCATGGTCGGGATGCGGAACATGGAATCCATGTATGCGAGATCAAGAATATCGTGCTTCGGATAAGCCTTTCTGAACAGCTCCATCATGCGGTCCGCACCTTCGCCGTATCTGTCCTTGAGGAACGCTATTTTGTCAGCCTCTGTCATTGCTTCCTTCTCTTCGGCGGTGAGCTTCACGTTCGAGAATTCGCCAAGCGTCGTCCCGTAAATGATGGGCTTATCTTTGGACCATGGCATGAAGCCGACATCACCCGGAAAGCCGCGGAAATAATCATCGGCGATCGGGCTCCAACCCAGACGGACACCGGCCTCGGCCAGTGAACGTGCAACCTTTCTGTATGCTCCGACTAATTCGTCGTAAGATACCTCGTACAGCTTCTCGATGTTATCCTTTGTGATTCCGAGCTCGTCGAGAATGGCTTTCGCGCCCTTCCGGCTGTCCTCATCAGAGCCTCCCATTCCGCCGGCACCGCTCAGAACGATACCGCGCTGGAAGTATGGAGCTGCCTCCTCGATCTGGTACATACACTGTACTTTACCGCCACCGCCGGAATGGCCGATGATAGTCACATTCTCAGGATCGCCGCCGAATGCCGCAATATTCTCATGGATCCACTTGAGAGCGGCGACCAGGTCCGCGATGCCGACATTCACGGAGTTCTTGAATTCCTCGCCGTAGTCTGCCAGATTCAGATGACCCAGAATGTTGAGGCGATGGTTGACGGAAACGAAAACAATATCGCCATAATGCGCCAAATTGAAGCCGTCAAACGAGTACTCCTCAAGAGCGCTGCCCGCAAAGTATCCGCCGCCGTGCATCCATACGAGTACCGGTTTCTTTTCTCCATTCATGGTCTTCGGCGCCCAGATGTTCAGGTTCTGGCAGTCTTCACTTTGCTTCTGCAGCATATGAAGGCCTCTGTAATATGAGGGTGGGTTGGGAGGAAGCATTTGCATCGAGATGGGTCCATATGTATAGGCGTTCTTAATTCCTTCCCAGGGCTGCTGCTCCACCGGCATATGGAAGCGTTTCGCCTCCGCATACTTTACACCCATGAAAATGTTCACATCGCCATAGGTCACGCCGCGCAGCTTGCCGAATTTCGTCTCGACGACCGGCTTTACGGGATCAAAAACAAATTTGTTCATATAATCCTACCCTTCTCCATGTTTTTCGTTATGAAAACGTTTGACAATTATAATTGTATTGCATTATTGCTAGATGTCAATTTAAAATTGTAAGAGAATTGAGAATTGATACTCCGGAAAAGTTTTTTATTCTTCCCATACTAAA
>JAAYMG010000162.1 GCA_012521525.1 Clostridiales bacterium
AAGGGGATGGGCGCAGCGCAGATCGACTTCTACGACAGAGGCGAGATCCCGGACTATGCAGCGGAATTCGTGGGGATCCTTGTCAAAGCAAAAGTCCTTACGGGATATACCGACGGGACGATCCGCCCTAACCTGAATGTCCAGAGAAGCGAAGCGGTCAAGATGCTCTATGGACTGTTCTAGGACAAATTTCTTCCTTCCCCGTCTTGACAGTATGACATAAAAGTGCAATGATGGATGTATTCGGTCATAAACCGTGCCGATCACAGATCACATAATCGTGGTCAAGCCCAGCATGTATAGGAGATTTTGAAATACAATAATCTTTTTGATGCGGAGGAACATATGCCAAGGGTAATCACATTTGGGGAGATAATGCTCAGGCTTTCTCCCGAAGGATACAACAGGTTCGTACAAGCTGACCGATTCTGCGCAACGTTCGGCGGCGGAGAAGCCAACGTAGCCGTGTCACTTGCAAATTTCGGCATCGATTCGGCTTTCGTAACGAAGCTCCCGAAGCACGAAATAGGGCAGATGGCACTCAACAGCTTGAGACGTTTCGGAGTCGATACGAGTTGCATCGTACGCGGAGGTGACCGTCTGGGGATATATTTCCTGGAAAAAGGCGCCTCCCAGAGGGGATCGCTTTGCATATACGACCGGGCCGGCTCTTCAATAGCGGAAGCCATACCGGAGGATTTTGACTGGGACAGGATTTTCGAGGGTGCCGATTGGTTCCATTTCACGGGCATCACGCCTGCACTGGGTCCCAACGTTGCGGAGATCTGCCTGATCGCGTGCAGGACTGCAAAGGAAAAAGGGCTGACCGTGTCATGTGACCTTAACTATCGCAGCAAGCTTTGGACCCGTGAACAAGCAGGAAAAACCATGAGCGAGCTGTGCAAATATGTGAATATTTGCATTGCCAATGAAGAGGACGCATTCGATGTATTCGGGATCAAGGCTGAGGGATCCGATGTCAATATGGGGATCCTGGACAGGGAAGGATATAAAAGTGTCGCTCGTCAACTTCTTGAAAGATTTTCTCTGAAAGCTGCCGCAATCACGCTGCGCACATCGTACTCCGCAAGTGACAACGGCTGGGCGGCAATGATATATGACGGAAACGACTGCTATTTCTCAAAGGAGTATAGGATACACATAGTGGACCGAGTCGGAGGCGGTGACAGCTTCTGCGGAGGACTGATATACGGTCTCATCAGCGGCTGGGAAACGCAGAAATCACTTGAGTTTGCCGTGGCTGCTTCATGCCTGAAGCAGACGATCGAAGGAGACTTCAACATGGTGTCCGTAGGTGAAGTCACAAAGCTGATGGGTGGAGACGCTTCGGGCAGGGTCCAGCGCTGAGCGGCTTTCATCGCCTGACAAATACCTGACATATATTTTCATGTTTTTGTCTTGACTTTGTCAATGACTGACATTATAATGATTTGGAAATTATTCTATGATGAAAGGAGGCCGGAGCAATGATCATTTACTTACATAATGAAGCAAAAATCTTCATCAATAATGAATATCTGCGATATATCCGGCCTTGCGGGCGCAAGTAACTCTGAACGATTGCGTGCAAGGGCGGAAAACTGTGGCCCTTGTCTATAAGTAAAGATGCCGCAGGAATTTTCACCTGCGGCTTTTTTCGCCCAAAGGGCAGACAGGGGCTCATAACAAGGAGGAAAAAGCTTGAACAGAAAAAGGATAAAGGCTTTATTTGGCTTTCTCAAGGGATATAAGTTCTTATTGCTGATCAGCCTTTTACTTATGGTTGCAGAACTGCTGCTGAACTTCGTAACACCGCAGTTCCTTTCGGTCACTTTTGACTCAATATTGAATATCGAAGACACGGTATTGGATACCGGGGACTCAGTATTGGATCCCGATGACACAATATTGAGTACCGAGGATATCGAACCGAAGTCAAGTGTCCCCAATTATATCATGTGGTTCATAGACGCCGTCGGGGGTGTGGAACATATACGCAGCAACCTGTGGATCATGGCTTTGGCCATGATCGGATTACAGGCATTGCGGGGGCTTTTGACCTTCAGCAGGAGCTTTACTACCAGCAAAGCCTCCGAAGGTACTATAAAGAGGCTTCGCGACCGTCTTTACTCGCACGTGCAGAACCTTCCGTTCAAGTACCATGTGTCTGCACAAACAGGAGAT
>JAAYMG010000163.1 GCA_012521525.1 Clostridiales bacterium
AAGCTGCGGACGGCCTATCGTCGGGAAACAGCAGTTTTCGAGGAGTATTTCATCAAATCCCATATCCGCAAGCTCGACAGCTATATCGGAGACGTAGTCCTGCGCCTCCTGCAGGTAAGGATTCATCCAGCCGTGGTAATCCCTGTCGAGCCATATAACTCCGCTTTGAACCTTTACTGAAGTGGATTGCACCTTGCGCGGCACAAGATTGTCTTTGAACGCCGAGATCCTTGCAACCAGATACAAACCTGCATCCCTGAACTGCTCAACGATCTCCCTGGCATCATGTTCGGCGACATTTGCGCCAGCCTGTACTGCATATTGATTTGCAGATATATAGCCCAGCGTGCCGTCATCATGCTTCATGTCGATTATGACCGCATTTATCACGCCTTTGTCTGCCAGTTGTATGATCCCGGCTGTCGCAACAGGATCCGAGATGTCAGGCAGATATGCCGCGTTCAGCGAAAAGCTCTGCTTCGGCGTAGGTGTCGGAGACGGTTCGGGTGTCTTTTCGGGAGTAGGTGATTCGATCACCAGGTCTGGTTTTGAAGTCGGTGACGGGCTGGGAGAAGGCTCGGGTTCTTTTTTCGCGAAGGGGTTGTGGATCAGGATGCCTTCGGAAGAAAAAACGATGGCATCATTGAGGCCCAGATATAGCAAGGCTAAAGATAACAGCAGAATAAAGACCGCCATGATCACGGGAAAAGCTTTGCTTTTTCGACGCCTCCCCCTATAGGAGCGATATCCCCTTGCCATTTCCAGACCTCCGTGCCGATATATTTCTCTTTATATAAATGTTACCCAAAATTGCAACAATTGCAATAGCATTTTCATTTATTGTGCAATTTTGTCGCTGATTACCGGGGTCCGGTCGAGTTTTGAGTCAACTATCAGCTTGCGCGGGCACTTGATCGCACATTCGCCGCATCCGGTGCACTTGTCATAGTCGATATCCGCAAGGTTGTCTGTGACATGGATGGCGTCATACTGACATGTCTTTTCACAGATCTTGCAGCCTATGCAGCCGATATTGCAGATCTTTCTGAGCGACGCGCCTTTCTCATGGGACGAGCAGGCCACGTTGACATCGGCATAATAAGGTACCGGATGTATGACATGCTTCGGACATGTATCGACGCATTTAAGGCAGCCGGTGCACTTTTCGTGGTCGACGACAGCGACTCCGTTCTCGATGTGTATTGCGTCAAACTGGCATGCCTTTACGCAGCTTCCAAGGCCCAGGCAGCCATACTGGCAGACTGTGGGGCCGCCGGCTAACTGCATTGCGGCATGGCAGTCGTTTATGCCTTTATAACTGTATCTTTTCGCCGCGTTGTTTCCGCCGGAGCATTTTACGAATGCCGCAAGGCGTGTATTCCTGGTAAGCTCTACTCCAAGGATTTCCGCAATTGCGCGCGCGCATTCTTCTCCCCCGACCACACAGCCGTTGGCTGGAGCGGTGCCGTCAATGACCGCCTCGGCAAAGGCCGAGCAGCCGGCATATCCGCATCCGCCGCAGTTGGCGCCGGGAAGGACGGCGTTTATAGGTTCCAGCAGAGGGTTTTTCTTGACCTCAAAAACCTTGGAAGCGACAGCAAGCAACAGGCCCAACAATGCTCCCAGAAGGCCGAGAACCAGCACGGCGTATATAATAGCATATAATGTTTCCATATCTATTACTCCAATCTAAAACAGACAAGGGTTGATCGATCAGTCATGGGATGATCAAAATACTTTCAATCCGGAGAAGCCCATGAATGACATGGCCAGAAGGGCAGCCGTTATGAGCGCGATGGGGAAGCCTTCGAATGCTTTGGGTATATCGGAAAACTCAAGCCGCTCGCGGATCGTGGAAAACAGGAGCAGCGCGAGTGAGAAGCCGACAGCCTAAGCAAAACCGTTGACGATCGATTCGATGAATGTG
>JAAYMG010000164.1 GCA_012521525.1 Clostridiales bacterium
CGTTCAAGTTTTTGGAGTGGGACTTCCCACTCTTTATTATTGATGCATAAAGAAGCGCAATTGGCCGGATGAAAATGCATTGATCGACTGCGAAACATGAAAACTGCAATTTGCATGCAAACGGAAAGGCGGAGTCGCTATGAGCAAGATAACTGAAGTAGTAACCAGACTTGCTGTCCCTATTGTCGAAGAGGTCGGCGTAGAGCTTTGGGACGTCGAATTCGTGCGGGCCGGAGGAGAGAGTTATCTTAGGATATTTATCGACAGCGATGACGGCATCTCCATAGACCAATGTGAAGCAGTCAGCAGGGCATTGGATCCGCTGCTTGACGAAGTGGATATCATCAACGGTCCGTATATACTTGAAGTTTCGTCTGCCGGGATCGAGCGCTCCCTGAACAAGCCTGAGCACTTCATGAAGTATGAGGGGTCCCTGATAGAAGTCAGGCTTTTCAGTGCCATTGAAGGAAGCAAGCGATATGTAGGCATTCTTGCCAGCTTTAACGGCGACAGCATAGACCTGGAGGTCGACGGAAAAACGATCAACATACCTCTGAAAAACATATCCAGATCCAATCTGAAATACAACTGGCAGTAACCGATTTTATGATATCAGCTGACCCGATCAGCTTTCCAGCTATAATTTCCGACAAATATTACGGCAGCGATTTTTCTGCGTAGGAGGTTCTTATCAAATGAATGCCGAGTTCTTCGATGCGCTATATGATATCGAAAAGGAGAAAGGGATCCCGGTCAAATATATGCTTGACCGCATTTCACAGGCTCTGCTGACCGCGTACAAGAGGGACACAGCGGGCACTGTCGAAAACGTTTTTGTGGAGCCGGATCTTGAGAAGAAAGAGATCCGGATGTTCGTCCGCAAAAAAGTAGTAGAAAAGGTCACAAATCCGGCAGTCGAAATTTCAGTTGAGCAGGCCGCGGAAATAAACAAGCGCCTCAATGTCGGCGATGTCGTCGACATTGACATCGAAACCAGGCGTTTTGGCCGCATAGCGGCTCAGACCGCAAAGCAGGTCATAATCCAGGGCATAAGAGAAGCCGAGCGGGGCATCATCTTTCAGGAGTTTACTTCCAAGGAGCACGAACTTATCACTGCCGTGGTCAACAGAGTCGATCCCAGAAACGGAAATGTGTATCTCGATATGGGAGGAAAGTCCGGTCACAATGAGGCCGTACTTATCGCAAGCGAGCAGATCCCCGGCGAAGTCCTCAGGGAAGGTGACCGTGTGAAGGTTTATGTGGTAGAAGTCCGCAGCGGAAACCGGGGACCTCAGATATTGATATCCCGTACCCATCCGGGACTTGTTAAAAGGCTGTTTGAACTGGAAGTTCCTGAAATATATGACGGGATCGTCGAAATAAAAAGCATTGCCCGGGAAGCCGGCATGCGTACCAAGATCGCGGTACACTCAAATGATGAAAATGTCGATCCGATCGGAGCATGCATCGGTCCCCGCGGATCCCGCGTCGAGAATATCGTCAACGAGCTGCGCGGCGAAAAGATCGATGTGATCAGATACAGCGAAAATCCCGAGGAGTATATAGCCGCAGCCCTGTCCCCTGCTACGGTGAACAAAGTTACCGTTCTTGAGGACGGTAAGAGCTGCCAGGTAATAGTCCCGGATGACCAGCTTTCACTCGCCATCGGGCGTGAGGGACAGAACGCCCGGCTTTCTGCGCGTCTGACCGGATTTAAAATCGATATCAAGCCGGCGTCGCAAAGCCTATGAAACGTGTACCGATGAGGCAGTGCCTGGGCTGCCGTGAAATGAAACCGAAAAATGAACTCATCCGTGTCGTCCGAGGGAAGGAAGGAGATATCTCCCTGGATCTGCGCGGTAAAAAGTCCGGTCGCGGCGCTTATATCTGTCCCCTCGAAGCCTGTTTCAACAAGGCAAAGAAATCCAGGGCGTTTGAACGTGCCCTTTCGGTCGAAATACCTGACGAAGTGTATGAACAGCTAAGGTCGGAGCTGAAAAATGAAACAGAATAATATCCTGTCCTTTTTGGGTCTCGCATACAGAGGACGAAACCTGGTTTGGGGCGAACAGCCCGTTCTGGCTGCGGTCCGTGATAAAAAGGCTCGGATCGTACTTGTTGCTTCCGACGCTTCGGAAAACACTGTCTCAAGGATCAAATTCCGTGCTGACGAAAACGGTATCCCCGTTTTGGAACTTGAAAGCACCAAGGCTGAATTGGGTGCTTCGCTCGGAAAGGGCACATGCGCATCTGTCGCTATTACCGATGCCGGCATAGCCCTGTCTATACTGGAACGTCTGGAATCGGACGACAAGTACATTGAGACGAGGGAAAAACTAAAAAAGCTGAAAAAGAGAAAGGCTCTGAAGGAGAATAAAAACCGGCACTGAGGCTGAGTTCGCTTATTACACGCAAATTTTCGGAGGTGTATTCTATTGAGTACTTTATTTAAATATCGCGTACATGAAGTGGCTAAAGATTTTGGACTGTCATCAAAGGATATCGCCAAGATCCTGTCCGAGTACGCAACCGCACCCAAAAACCATATGCAGGCGTTGACCGAGCAGGAACTGAACCTGATCTTTGATTATATCACTCTCAATAACCAGGTCGATAATATCGAAACGGTATTCGAATCGGTCCTTCAGTCCGAAAGCTCCGCTGCTCCTGAATCGGAAATGCCCGCGGAGCAACCCGCCCAGCCTGAAATCCGGGAGAGCGTGGAACCGGCGGCATCGGCCGACGACACAAAGAAGGACGACCAGAAGAAGGATATTGAAAAAGAAAAGGATCAGGTAAGCAAGAAACAGACGCAACTGCAGAAACCTCCGCAGAAGCCTCAGCCTGACAAGAAAAAATCACCCCCTCAAAAGCAGCAAGAGCCTCACAAGCCGTCAAGGCCTTCTTCTTCTCAACAGCCCGGCGTCTCTGTCCAGGCCGAACCTCCTGCAGCGGCAAAAAAGCGCGAAGTGCGCATCATCGACACCAGAGGCGTCGATATAGACCTGTCAAAGTACGACGAAAAGATCGAACAGCTTGTACCCGAGCATGCCCATAAAGTCACCGGAGGAAAGCAGAGGATAAAGAAACTCTCGGAGGCAAGGAGCAAAGCCCAGGTCAGCCAAAAGAAGCGCCAGGAAGAGCAGGAAATGATCAGACGCCTTGCGATGGAGCGTCAAAAGAAGCAGCAGCTCAAGGTTTCGATACCCGACGAAATTTCTGTCGGTGAACTTGCCTCAAGGCTGAAAAAGACCGGCGCCGAGGTCGTCAAATGCCTGATGAAGCTTGGCACGATGGCATCCCTTTCGCAGGTCATCGATTTTGACACGGCTGCTCTCGTCGCCATGGAGTTCGGCGCCAAGGTTGAACGCGAAGTCCATATAACTATCGAAGAGCGCCTGATAGACGATTCCGTGGACAAGGAGGAAGACCTCAGGCCAAGGAGTCCGGTCGTCGTCGTGATGGGCCATGTCGATCACGGAAAGACCTCCCTGCTCGACTATATCAGAAGGACAAACGTGACCGCCAGCGAAGCGGGCGGCATCACTCAACATATAGGCGCATATACCGTGGATTATGCCGGCAGTACTATAACATTTTTGGACACTCCCGGTCACGCTGCATTTACCTCAATGCGCGCCCGCGGTGCAAATGTGACCGACATAGCGATACTTGTCGTCGCCGCAGATGACGGGATAATGCCCCAGACTATCGAGGCCATCAACCACGCCAAGGCA
>JAAYMG010000165.1 GCA_012521525.1 Clostridiales bacterium
AAACCTATTATGGCATAGATGTTCGCTTCCCAGACAAGCATGATCGGGATGGCGGAGAGGGCAAAGGACAGCAAAATGCCGGACAGAATCGACAGGACAGGATTTCTGCCATGAAGGAGCCGCCCGGCAATATAGGCTGCAACGCAGGGGCTGCAATATAGCACGCCGGTCCAGGGCCCGATATGACCCCAAAAGCCTTTCTGGATCAAAACGGCGGAGGCGACGAAAATCATGAGCATCATTATGAAATTGTATATTTCGCTATACAGCCTTATCCGCTTCATTATCGCTCACCTCCGATTTGACTTGATCGGCGTTTATAGGGATATAGGTTAAGGAATTGCCGAGGGAGCGCAGCTTGTTTGCGCGCTTCTCCAGGGTATCGCTCCAGTAGGGGGAGATGACGGCAAAATCCATTCCGGTAACCGCATCTTCGTATAAATAATCCATAAGAGTGTGGAAGTTTCTTTCCCTTACGATTTCGAGCTTTGCCATAGCCTGGAGGATCATCTCCAGGTGAGCCTGGGAGCAGGCGGCAGGCAGCCGTACTACGCCCTCCTCGTCTACGAGGCGTCCGTTGCATGCAAAACCGACCTCGAGACCGTTGGAAACGGCCCACGATGCCAGATGGGCGGCATAACGTATGCCCGTCTCGATGACTTCCATGTCGTCATGTTCCAGGATACTTCCCCACTGTTCCTCCGATATCTGTGTATTCAACAGCAGGTACAGCCTGGGGGAGACCGTGTAATCCCGGACTTTTACCTGCAGACGTCCGGTCCTCGCGGTTGCGCCCCAATGGATGTCCTTCTGGCTGTCGCCCGGCCGGTATTCCCTGATCCCGTTTACGAGGATCGGGTCGGGAAGTATCCAGCGCTTCATCATGACATCTCCCTGCCATTTAAGACATGCAGGAGATATTTCGTCTATGCCAAGCGGCCGCGGATAGACATACAGATAAGCGTCACTGGGAACCCTGATGAACTTGTTGAACAACCCGAGCAGGTCGCCTGTAGTGAGGGAAGCTGACTTCAGGGTATAAAAGCCTCTGTGCGAGCACAAAAAGGAGTGCCTTCTGCGGATACGCTTGAATCCGCGCAAAAAGAAGACACTTTTGTGAAACTGTTCGTGGCGTATGTCCACGTCTTCCTGCTTTGCGAATCGCAGATATGGAGATATCCTGCTTTCCACGCGCAGCCAGGGGACCGGGGTAAACTTCCGGTTTTCCAGGATCTCGACCATTTCCGCAGTTTCTCCCTCAAAAACGGCGGTCTTGTTGAAATAACGCCTGTAGTAGATTTTCTTGAGACCGGTAAAGAAGAAAAACTGCATTTGAACGAGCGCGAGGAATCCTATCACCAAAGCAAACCAAAAGAAACTCATAGCGGTCCTACGCCTTTCGGGGAATCTCGTCTCTTGCCTCGGGGTCTTCGGTCGGCGCGGGTATGGTCCTTAGGATGCGGTTAACAAACTCCGCTGTCTTTGATGCGTTCGTACCGATACCCGCTGTAAGGATTATCCTGTGGCAGAATACCGGAACGGCGAGACGTTTTACGTCGTCGGGCAGGACGTAGCTCCTTCCCGCTACGGCTGCGGCGACCTGTGCGGCTCTTACCATTGCAAGCATGCCGCGGGGGCTGACGCCGAGGGCGACTCCCGCTCCCTTGCGGGTCTCCTCCACCAGCCTGGCGATATACTCCCGTATTGCGCTGCTGACATGCACTTTCTGATAGCTGTTTTGGGCATCAAGGATCTCGTCTGTCGTTGCCACAGGCCCGATTTCCTCAATGGGGTTGTCCTGAATGAACCGGTCGATCAAAGCTTTCGCATCGTCCCCCTCGGGATAGCCGATGTTGAGCTTCAGCAGGAAGCGGTCCAGCTGGGCCTCCGGAAGGGGGAATGTCCCCTGGATCTCGACCGGGTTTTGGGTAGCGATGACAAAGAAGGGCCTTGGCAGGATCCGGGTTTCGCCCTCGATGGTCACTTGCCTTTCCTCCATGCACTCCAGAAGGGCGGACTGAGTACGCGGAGTAGCGCGGTTGATTTCGTCCGCCAGGAGAATGTTCGTAAATACAGGCCCCTGTCGAAATTCGAATTCTACTTTTTGCTGATTGAATATGTTAAGTCCTGTGACATCGGACGGAAGAAGGTCGGGTGTGAACTGTATACGCTTGAACTCGCCGTCGATAGACTTGGCAAGACTCTTGGCCATAACGGTTTTGCCGGTTCCCGGTACATCCTCCAGCAGGACATGTCCGCCGGCAAGCAGCGAAATCACCACAAGCTCGATGATGTCATCCTTGCCTACGATGACGCGGGATACGTTGTCACGAATGCGCCCGGCCAGGGATGTTATATCTTTGATCTCCATAGGTTTTCTCCCCTTAACTTTATTCGCTTTGAATGATATTATTGTAAACGATGGCTTATAATAATGCAACCTAAATATTGCATGGACGGCGGAACATCAGTATAATATGGTCAATTGCAGCCATTAAACAACATGTTTTTCGTCAAATTTGACATTGTAAATAACACGCAGTCGTGATAAAATGCCTCCACATGACAAAAACAAATGACCGCCGCACAAAGACAAAGGAGAGTGCCTATGGCCGCACAAGCAAAATATTACATTGTTGAGGCGTCCGCGCTTCCAAAAATCTTTCATAAAGTGGTCGAGACCACGTTCAATCTTCAGACCGGGAAAGCGGCGACGGTCGGAGAAGCGGTACGCCAGACCGGTATCAGCCGCAGTGCATATTACAAATATCGGGATTCCATCAAGCCGTTTTTCGACAGGTCCTCTATCAATATGGTGACCTTCCTTTTTGTTCTTGAAGACCAGCCGGGTGTGCTTTCAGGGATACTTAACGAGTTTGCGGACTCGTCCTATAATATCCTTACCATAAACCAGTCGATACCTATAAACGGTGTAGCCTCTGTCACGATATCTGCTCAGGCACACGACACTACCGCAGACGCTGAGCTGCTGCTTGAAAATATACGCACTCTAAAGGGTGTGAGCAAAGCGGAAATAATCGCGGGGGAGAGATAAATATGATATATGTAGCCATCATGGGTTTTGGGGTCGTGGGCTCCGGTGTCTATGAAGTGATGAAAAAAAATTCGTCCCATATCGCAGTAAAAAGCATGCAGGATCTTGAAATAAAGTATATACTTGATAAGAGAGAGTTTGACGATCCCGAGATCGCGAGCAAGCTGGTGCATGATTTCGAAGTGATAGAAAAGGACCCCGAGGTAAGGATCGCTGTTGAATCCATCGGAGGCACCGGAGCGGCATATGAGTTCACAAAGCGTCTCCTGTCCGCAGGAAAGCATGTAGTCACTTCAAACAAGGAGCTTGTAGCCAAGCACGGCTATGAACTGCTCAAGATCGCATCGTCACGCGGAGTCAACTACATGTTCGAAGCGAGCGTGGGCGGAGGCATCCCGATAATCCGGCCGATGATCCAGTGCCTTTCGGCAAATGAGATCGAAGAGATCTACGGCATAATGAACGGCACCACGAACTTCATACTTACCAAAATGTTCGAAGATGGCCTTACCTTTGAAAAAGCACTTGAAGAGGCCAAAGCGCTGGGATACGCGGAGCAGAATCCCGCAGACGACGTGGAAGGGCATGACGCATGCCGAAAGATCTGCATCCTTTCGTCGCTGGCGTTCGGCAGACATATACGTCCGGAACAGGTCCGCTGTGAGGGCATACTGTCTGTCACTCCTGATGACGTAAGATATGCGGCACAAGCCGGACTGGCAGTAAAGCTGCTGGGAAGATATGTAAGGATCAGTGATGGCAGGATATGCGCGTATGTGGCGCCCCACCTTGTTGACAAAAACGATCCCGTTTCGTCTGTCAACGATGTTTTCAACGCCATTGTCGTCAAGGGCAATGCCGTAGGCGAGGTCATGTTCTATGGCCGGGGAGCCGGCAAGCTTCCAACGGCATCGGCAGTGGTCGCAGATGTCATCGATGCTGCCCGCCACATCGACAAGACAAAGAACGTAGACCTGTGGGACGACAGCGGAGACTTCGTTGAGGACAGCAGGGTCCTTCGGGGACGCTACTATGTCAGGGCGGAAGGTTCTCTTTCCCGTGCCCGAGAAATATTCGGTGAGATCAAGCCCATTTCCGGTGAGATGGGAGGAGAGTGCGTATTTATCACGGGCGAAACGGACGGATTCGATTTTGAAGAAAAATTGGAGAAATTCCTCCGGAATGCCCAGGTTTTTTCAACGATCAGGGTCCTGAAATAAAAAAATGAAACTATAATATTATATACAGCATAGGATAAAAGGGGAACCGAATAGTTCAAATCCACTTGAAACTCTGTGAGACGGGGGCTATGTATGGCACTGATAGTAAAGAAATTCGGAGGAAGTTCGGTAAGGGACGTTGAGAGGATATACAACGTTGCTAGGATAATCACCGAGTCATACAGGGAAGGCAACGACGTAGTGGTTGTATTGTCCGCACAGGGAGACACGACCGACGAACTGATTGAGAAGGCACTGGAAGTCAACCCAAATCCGTCACGCCGGGAGATGGATATGCTCCTATCCACAGGCGAGCAGATATCGATAGCACTTTGTGCGATGGCTATCGAAAAGCTGGGTTTTCCGGTGATTTCGCTTACCGGATGGCAGGTGAATCTCCGAACGGACTCCAATTACGGCAATGCGCGAATAAAGAAGCTCGAAGGGGACCGTATACGGGCAGAACTGCATAAAAGGAATATCGTCATAGTGGCCGGTTTCCAGGGTATCAACAAGTATGGCGACATAACTACGCTCGGCCGTGGCGGTTCCGATACCACAGCAGTGGCATTGGCTGCCGAACTTGGAGCCGATTTGTGCCAGATATATACCGATGTGGACGGTGTCTACACAGCAGACCCCAGGATCGTTCCCAATGCAATAAAGCTGGACGAGATCACATTCGATGAGATGCTGGAGCTGGCTTCACTTGGCGCACAAGTGCTTCAAAACCGCTCTGTTGAGCTTGCCAAGAGATTTGGCGTTCACTTGGAGGTTCTCTCAAGTCTGGAAAGTAAACCGGGTACTATTGTAAAGGAGGTAACCACTAGAATGGAAAAGACCTTAATCAGCGGCGTTGCCAAGGATGACAATGTTGCAAGTGTATCGCTAATAGGCCTTCAGGATGTGCCGGGCGTTGCTTATAAGATTTTTTCTGTGCTCGCAAAAAACAGAGTCAACGTTGATATAATCCTTCAGTCTATTGGACGTGAAAACACGAAGGACATCACCTTCACGGTCGCAAAAGAAAACCTGGACCTGGTCACCAAGATCCTCAAGGACAATCAGGGCGTCCTGGCGTTCAAGGACATGACTACCAACGACAAGCTTTCAAAGGTCTCGATAGTGGGTGCCGGAATGATAAATAACCCCGGTATTGCTGCACAGATGTTTGAGGCACTTTACAGCGTCGGAGTCAACATACAGATGATATCAACCAGCGAAATCAAGGTTTCGGTCCTGATCGACAAGTCGGAGTCTGACATTGCGCTGAAAGCGGTCCACGACAAGTTTTTCGCAACGAGGTCGGACCACTGAGCCTTAAGGACACTGCCCTTAAGGATGCTGACTCAAAAAAGGGACAAACTCCTTAAGGATATTTGCTTAAAAACAGGATAAGCACCTCAGGGATATTGACTCCAAAACAGGACTAAGCGTCTTAAGGAAATTTACTCACAAACAGGATAAGCGACTCAATGATATTGACTCCAAAACAGGACAAGCTCCTTAAGGATACTTGCTCAATAAAGTGACAAGCCCCTTAAGGATATTGACAGGAAATGAAACAAGCTCCTCCTGGTATGCCAAACCGGGGAGGAGCTTTTATCATGCTTTATACGTGGTGTAAATTTACATGCTGTATAAACTCAAGCTGCCACAGCCTGGGCATCCGGGGACGGAGAAGCAGAGGGACCGGGAGTTGAAGCATGAGGAGCCGGAGACGATCCGCGCGGGGACGGGGAAGGCGGCTGTCCGCCCTGATCAGGCGTTTGAGACGGCTGAGGGGTCTGACCGTGCGGCTCGGCGGTCCCGGCGGGCTCTTCGGATACTATGGGCTCTCCGGGCCCGTCGGTCTCCGAAGGCCACGGGTAATCGGGATCGGGAGGATAATATTCACCACCCATGCCGGGTTCCTCGGAAGTCCCGTCGTCGTCATCTTCGCCCGGCTGCACGTCACTGCCCGTTCCGTTTCCGTTGTCGTAATCTCCGTCGTCCTCATAGTTGCCGCCGGGGTCAGGGATGACGTCTGACGGGCTCGGAGACGGGACAGTTTCCTCGGTATGCAAAGTGCAGTAAGAATTGTGGAGGATTTCTCCCTGTTTGACCTTGGCGCCGACTCTATACCCTTCATTAGTGGGTTCACTGTCGTGCGGGGGGATCGTGAACCTCTCATCGTTAAGTGTCACACCCTGTATCGGGAACCTGCGGTCCAGATCCATCAGCGCGACCCTCTTGAGGTTTTCGACCGGACAATATGCGGTCGCAAGCTGCTGCGTCGCTGTATCGATGGTCACGAATTTGTGTACGTTGCAGGGTGCGGTGGGCACGTCTTCGGATAAGAATGTGCCTGTCGCTACTCTGCTGCCGCGGATATCGTTCCTGCATGCTTCGGTCGGAGCCAGTCCGGAATCCCTGCAATAACTTGCCTTTACGACCGTACCGCTTGGTGTGAAGAAATCGATCGGCTCAAGGTTTTCATGTATCTTTTCCATGACTGCTTTCCAAAGCGGAACTGCGGGACTCGTTCCGCTTACGGGAACGATCGTCTTGTTTTCGTCAAATCCGTACCAGACAACGCAGGTGTAGTAAGGCGTGTAGCCCGCAAACCAGCGGTCATAGTCATCGTCGGTGGTTCCGGTCTTACCTGCGGCAGGCATATTCGACAGCCGCGCGTTCACACCCGTACCGTTCGTCACTACATTCTGCAGCATCTGGTTCATGTAGAAGGCGGTCTTTTCCTTGATGACGGGGGTGCTTGTGAGCGAGTTGTCAAGCACTACCTGACCGTTTGAATCGAGGACTTTCGTATATGTCCTGGACTTGTTGTATATCCCCCTGTTCGGGAAAACAGAGTATGCTTCGGACAGCTCCCTGACTGTTACACCGCGGGTCAGTCCGCCGAGGGACATGGGGGCGATGTCTACGTCGGTGTGTTCTTTATTGCCGATTTTCAAACTTTCTACAAGTGATACGAGGCCCATTTTGTACTTCGCGAACTCAAAGCAGCGCGCAGGAGACATCTGCATTACCAGCTTGGCTGGCACGGTGTTCATGGAGCGCTGAACGGCTTCCATTATCGTTACCTGTCCGCGGTATCCTACCGAGCTCTGGTCATAGTTTTTCGGCCAGGGCTTATCACCGCTTTTCATTATTGGCATGTCGGTGTAGACGGTATAGGGGGTCACCAATCCGGCGTCGACAGCCGGAGCATAGACCGCAATGGGCTTTATCGAAGAACCCGGCTGACGGAGAGTCATGGTGGCACGGTTCCATGAGCGGTTCGAAGTCTTTTCTCCAAGCCCGCCGTACATGCCCACGATGTCTCCCGTGCGGTGGTCCATCACAATTATGGCGGACTGGGGAGATTCTCCGTCCGTATCCTTGAGTTCAGGCCAATATTCGGGGTTGGTGTATACTTCGTCTATTGCGGCCTGAACATCCATGTCAATGGTGGTATAGATGTGGTACCCTCCGCGATACAGGAGCTGGGTGGCCACTTTGTATGATACGCCTTTTTGTGCCATCAGGTCGGTCAGTACGTCTTCAATGACCTGGTCCACAAAGTAGCTCTGGTATTTCGATCTCGTTTCTTCCGAGCTGACCTGCCTTGCGTCCCTCCTGAATACGAGCTTTTCCTTGATGGCCTTGTTCATTTCATCCTCGGAGATCAGCCCCTGCTTGTACATCTCCCTGAGGATGACTTCCTGGCGCGCTTTGTTATTTTCACGGTTGATATAAGGGTCATACTTTGTGGGAAGGTTGGTAATACCCACTATCGCGGCCGATTCCGCGAGTGTCAGTTCACTCACGTCCTTCCCGAAATAGGTCTGTGCTGCAGACTGGACACCGTTGCATCCCTGGCTGAAATAGACCAGGTTCAGGTACCACTCCAATATGTCTTCCTTGGAGTATTCCTTTTCAAGTTCAAGCGCACGGAAGATTTCGGAGATCTTTCTTCTGACCGTCACTTCGTCTTCTTCGGTCAGGTTCTTGATCAGCTGCTGGGTTATGGTCGATCCTCCGAAATTGTCCTTCATGCCCAGGAACATATTGAAGAATGCCGATACCGTACGGTACCAGTCGACTCCGTGATGCTGCCAGAAACGCTTGTCCTCGATGGCGATGAGGGCGTCGACGAGGTGATCGGGTATATCCTCATAACTTACCCATACGCGGTTTTCTCTTGCGTATAGTTCTTCGAGAACCTTATATTCGCCGGTTTTTTTGTCGAGGTAGTAGACAAAGCTGGTCAGATCCAGTTGAAAATCACCCGGATCGATATCGATACTGGTGCTTATATACCTGTTTATATAGATCGCAAAAATGCACCCAAGCATCGCGCCGGTTGTCATACCGATAAGCAGCAGGGTCCCGAATACTTTGAAGAACCATTTGACTATCGTCAGGAACGGGCCGGTGCTGCGCAACTTCTTTCCGGAAGCCTTTCTGGCCTTGGAATTGTTTGTCGGGGTTGAAAGCATTTTCAGACCTCCTATTTTACTCAACTAAGGACCATCCTATTATACCATGACTGCCCGCAAATGAACAGAAATTTTGATGTCGCCAAAAAAGTATGAAATTTCGATCAAAATCAGAATAAACGACAACAATTGAGGCCATAATATGATGTAGTTTATAACTTTGTCATGAAACGGGGAGAGACGCATGGTGATCAACCGCAGGATCGCGTCGCTTGGTGTCCTGAGCTTGCTTGCGACTATTATGACCGTATTGGCCCTGACTGTCAATAATCCCTCCGCCGACAAAGATTTGGAACGTTCAGGCACGGAAACCGGTGTATTTTCGGAAAGCCGGGACGTTTTGGATGATATGACGGCTGTCGTATCGGGGACGGATGAACACGGGGAGGAAGCTGAGCACTATAAGGTATACCTGCTAAAGGATACTTCCGGGTATATAGGCATTTACAGTATGGATGACCCGGATACCCCGCAGACAGTCACCGAGATTGTGACCAGCAAGCTGCGCCAGGCCGATGCCGAGATGCTCAAAGAGGGGATCGTCGCTGTCGGAGAAGAGGAGCTGGCGAAGCTCCTGGAGGATTTCGGGTCCTGATCGCGGGTAATAATTATTATAAGCATATATTTTGCACATAAATATCGATCATCCCGCAATCGAAATAAATACCTTATTTTTTTACCTTATTGGACCTGATGATGATCCATGTAGAATTTTACTTCAACAATTCTGCATCCGATCGGTTGACGTTGATTGAAAATTGGACTATTATACAGTCATACCTGTTTGCAATTATGCCGGCAGGAGGGTCTGACTGACCCGATAAAGCAGGGCCGACAACAGCGGCTCAAGAGGAGGCGGCGGCATGGACGAAAACTTTGGAAGCACCATCATCGAACTGATCGACGACGAAAACAACAAGTACCAGCTTGAGTACCTGGACACACTGGAGTACGGTGACAGGACCTTTATGGCATTCACTCCCGTCATCGAAGGGGATGCGGACGAAGAGGAAGAACTGGACATTGTCATCCTTGAAGCCCAGGAGGAAAACGGGGAAGAATTTTTTGTGACCGTTGACGACGATGATCTCCTGGAGACCGTTTTCGAAAAGTTCATGGAGCGCATCGAAGAGATGGATTCGGAAACGGATGAAGAAGAAGGGCATGACTGATTCGGATCTGCCGAAGGATTTGATCATCAGATGAAAAATTTGGCAAGTCCATAATGTTGCGATTTCAACTAATACGGAGTCAAACGCCCGAAAACAATTGCGGATTATTAACAATTTTATGTTAATCCGAAAACTTACTATCCAAGTATACAGATTTCATTTGTGGCAGAAAGTCACACTTGAAAAGCGATATATCCTATGCTAGTATAAAGACGAAGCAAGGGATACAAAGTTCCTTACTTCCCTGCGTGGTT
>JAAYMG010000166.1 GCA_012521525.1 Clostridiales bacterium
CTATAACACCGGTACCGGGCGCGGCAGGCTTCATAAGCACTTGAGCGGCGCCGAATTTTCCGATCGTCTCATGGGGGATCGTCGTATTGTACAGGTTGATCTTTACAAGGTTTTTCTTTGCGTCCTCAATACCCTTGCGGATGGCATCGGGAACTTCGGATGCCTTGCCGTGGCCGAATCCTACGATCCCGTTTCCGTCCCCTACAACGACAAGTGCGGAGAACTTGAAAATGCGTCCGCCCTTGACCGTCTTTGATACACGGTTCAGGGAAACGACTTTTTCCTTCAGCTCAAGGGTATCGGGGTCAAGTTTCAACGCTCTATTATAAGCCATCTTGTTGTTTCCTCCCGTCAAAACTTCAGTCCGTTTTCGCGAGCGCCGTCGGCAAGTTCTTTGACTCGCCCGTGATAGATATAGCCACCACGGTCAAACACAACTCTTTCAATGCCGCAGGCCTTGCCACGCTCTGCGATAAGCTTACCGACTTCCCTGGCGATCTCCTTCTTCGTTCCTTCAGAAGGAATGCTCTTGTCAAGGGAGGAGGCGGCTGCAAGCGTACGGCCGTTTACATCGTCAATAAGTTGAGCATATATGTGCGATAGGCTGCGGAATACGCAAAGACGGGGGATTTCGGGAGTTCCCGAAACTTTAGCGCGAATTCTCCTGTGCCTTTTCAAGCGTTGGGCATTAGAATCAGGTTTTCTTACCATTTAGGCACACCTCTCTTTAATCATCTTACTTCTTAGCACCGGTTTTACCCTCTTTGCGGCGTACGACTTCGCCAACATAACGGATGCCCTTGCCCTTATACGGTTCAGGCGGGCGTTTCATACGGATTTCCGCTGCCATCTGTCCGACTTTTTGCTTGTCGGGACCGCTGACCACGATCCTGTTTGGTGCCGGGACTTCAATCGAAATGTCGCTGTTTTCCTCAAAAATCACCTGATGGGAATAGCCCAGGTTCAGTACGAGCTGCTTTCCCTGTTTTTGAGCGCGGTAGCCGACTCCTTCAATATGAAGTTCCTTCTTGTATCCTTCTGTGACGCCGACGACCATATTGTTTATGAGCGTGCGGGTCAGACCATGAAGGGCGCGATTTTCCTTTTCGTCATTAGGACGGGTAACGTTTATTCTGTCACCGTTGAGTTCGATCTTTATTGCAGGGTGAAACGACTGGGTAAGAGTTCCCTTGGGCCCCTTGACGGTTACCGTGTTGTTCTCTCCAAGCGTGACCTGTACTCCTGCAGGCACGGCGACAGGATTTTTACCGATTCTTGACATGCCGTACCTCCTTACCACACGAACGCAAGGACTTCTCCACCGACATTGGCAGCTCTTGCAGCCTTGTCGGTCATTACGCCCTTGGGTGTTGAAATTATTGCGATTCCAAGTCCGTTGAGGACTTTCGGAAGCTGATCAGTGCCAACGTAGACGCGCATACCGGGTTTTGACACGCGGCGCAGACCTGAAATGGCGCGCTCTTTGCCGTTCACATACTTAAGTGTGATGCGAATTATGCCCTGCTTGCCGTCGTCGATTAGCTGATAAGCGGCAATATATCCCTCTTCCCGAAGTATTTCAGCTATTGCCTTTTTCATATTTGAAGCGGGAATGTCAACCGTATCGTGCTTTGCGGCACTTGCGTTTCTTATACGGGTGAGCATATCCGCAATGGGATCGGTTACGTGCATACTTCTGCCTCCTTACCAACTGGCTTTTCTTACGCCGGGGATTTGGCCCTTATAGGCCAGTTCCCTAAAGCAGATTCGGCACACGCCGAAATTCCGAAGGTAAGCATGCGGCCTGCCACAAATCTTACAGCGGTTGTATTTGCGTGTCGAGAATTTGGGCTCTGCCTGCTGCTTCAAAATCAAGGATTTTTTAGCCATATGTGCCTCCTCAGGATTTTGCGAAGGGCATCCCCATGAGCGAAAGGAGCTCACGTGCCTCTTCATCGGTTTGCGCGGTCGTACAAATGACTATGTTCATACCGCGTATCTTCTCGATCTTGTCGTAATCTATTTCAGGGAATATGAGCTGTTCAGTCAGGCCGAGTGCGTAATTTCCTCTGCCGTCGAATGCATTGGGATTTACGCCGCGGAAGTCGCGAACTCTCGGGAGCGCAACGTTGAGAAGCTTGTCAAGGAATTCCCACATGCGGTTTTGCCTGAGAGTTACCTTTACACCGACCGGCATTCCGGCACGGACCTTGAAGTTAGCGACAGACTTCTTAGCCTTCGTTACGACAGCTTTCTGGCCGCTGATTGCAGTGATGTCGCGGACAACCGCCTCGAGCATTTTGGGGTTGTCTCTGCAGTCGCCGCAGCCGACATTGATGATCACCTTGTCGATCTTCGGGATCTGCATGACGTTCTTATATCCGAACTTCTTCATCAGGGCGGGGACGACAGATTCC
>JAAYMG010000167.1 GCA_012521525.1 Clostridiales bacterium
CTCTATTATATGTGGTACATAGTGGCTTGGAGTAACCAGATTGATATTGTTAGCTCCCTTGTCCTGAAGCTCAAGGAATATATCCGCAAGTCTTTCTGTTGTTATGATCTTCCCAGCCAGACCCTTTGATATGTTCCTGTTCTGGCAATATACGCAACCCAGCGCGCAGCCGGAGAAAAATACCGTACCGGATCCTTCTTCCCCCGATATGCATGGTTCCTCCCACATATGGAGCGCCGCTCTTGCGACTACTAATTCATCGCTACTTTTGCAGTATCCCCTTTCGCCGCCGGTCCTGTCCGCATGACATTCCCTGGGGCAAAGGACACAGTCCTTATAAATGTCCTTCAATATCAACGGATCCATCTTAATTCCTCATATCAGCTTCTCTGGATCGGCAGCATCATTATCGTCTTTCATTTCACCGCACAGATTCTTCCCCATCAAATACTTTATTTTATCGGTCGAATACCCTTTACTGAATAGGTAGTACAATTTAGCGACCGCAGCTTCTGTCGTAATGTCAAGCCCGCTTACTGCCCCGGCATTTTTAAGAGCCATGCTTGTCTCATACTCGCCAAGCATAACCGACCCTTGCGGGCATTGCGAGCATACCGTTACGATCGTACCGTTTGCAAATGCTTTCTCAATGATCGGAAGCAAGGCGCCATCGTATCCCGGTATATTACCGGTGCCAAAAGTCTCTATGACTATTCCCTTGAGTCTTTCCGTCATTATCGATTCAAAAAGCTCAAACTGGATCCCGGGGAAGACCTTAATTACTCCTATGGGGACGTTCTCGAAAGGAACATAGCAAAATCCTTCCGTATCTTTCTCTCTAAGATACGCTCTGTTATATGAGATCGATATTCCGGCTTCGGCAAGGACCGGATAGTTTGGAGACACAAAAGCTATAAGACCTTCTGAAGAATACTTGATCGCGCGGTTGCCTCTGAACAGCTTGCCCCCGAAGTATATGCACACCTCATGAACGATGTCTGATGCCGCTATCAAAAGCGACGTTATTATGTTGTCCCGTCCATCGCTCCGTATCTCACACAGGGGGATTTGCGATCCCGTCAATATCACCGGCTTGGAGATATGTTCGAGCATGAATGACAACGCGGAAGCGGTATATGCCATCGTATCCGTGCCATGAAGCACGACAAATCCGTCATAGTTATCATACGCATCCGCAATAAGCTTTCCTATCTTGTTCCATTCAGCTACGGTCATGTTTGATGAATCGAGCAGTTTTTCCAGTTCAACCAGATCCCAAAAGGGCATCCCTTCAGCATTCAATACGTCCATGCTTTTCAGGAGGTTAGAGAAAGACTTCCCGTCCGGCTTATAACCTTCTTTTGTTTTTACCATTCCAATAGTCCCGCCGGTATTTATGATCAATATCCTTTTCATATCAAGCCCCGTCCAACACACGTCTATAAATAACATTATATACTATTATATTGATCCAGTCCATTTCATCTAAACATGCCGTTCCATCGATGCATTTATACCGGCATTTCTGCATCCTGTAACCTTTGTACTTCACCGGAACTCATGGCGCATATATAAAGAATACACTTATCAGCATTCCGATAATGCGTTAAGTTGAGCCGGCAGGTTCAACACCATCTCATCTTTCAAACAGCTTCAGCAGGAACATTTTCCTTTTTTCGTGCTTACCGGTATACGGGTGTTCCCTTAACGACAGATTGAAGTACGTCCTGCCTGTCAGGACCGTGGAAGGATGCGTAAACTCCCTGAATCCCCACTCCCCGTGGTATGCTCCCATTCCCGAGTGTCCCACTCCGTTGAACGGCGCGCCTTTTACCATCATATGGATGCAAACCTCATTGATGCATCCCCCTCCGTACTGCCGGGTAGACATGACCTTCTTTGCCCATTTCATATCTTTTGAAAAGACATACATGGCAAGGGGATGTTCCCTGTCGGCAATTTTCTCCATCACAATATCGATTTCATCGTCCCTGAAAGGTACGACCGGAAGAAGCGGGCAGAAAAGTTCTTTTTGAACTATATCTTCGTCTATACCGACAGGATAAATAATGGTCGGAGCAAATTTACCTGTCTCCCTGTTGCCGGTCCCTCCGAATATTATCCTGTCCTTATATTCTTCAGCCAGCTTTTGACACCTGTCATATGCAGCGTCGTTGATCAGTTTAGGGTATTCTTCGTTTTCTTCGGGCTTTTCACCTATTTGTCTGACAAATTCGCTCTTCAATGTCTCGATGAAGGCATCAGCTATCTCCTCGGCTACCGCAACCTGATTGATATTTATGCAGATCTGCCCCGCGTTGCATATCTTGAAAAACGCGATTTTGCGCGCGGCATCTTTTATGTCCGCGTCCTTTCTGACAATGCACCAGTTGCCGTTTTCACCTCCGAGTTCAAGGGCCACAGGAGTCAGATTTTTCGCCGCCTCGGCAAGCACATGCTTTGCGACCGCCGGAGAACCGGTATAGAATATTTTATCGAATCTCTGCGCGAGACACATGTCGGCCACATCATGACCGCCGTCAATGACCGTAACAAATTCTTCGGAAAAAGTGTCGTTTATCAGTTTCTGCAATGCTTTTGTACTTGCCGGCGACTTGGAACTCGCCTTGATCACTGCAGTGTTGCCGCCGGAAATGCTTGCGACCAATACGCCAAGTGTCAGATAGATGGGGAAATTGAACGGGCTGATTATCAACGTAACGCCGTATGGCAATTTGTAAACCTTTGTACTTGTACTTGGGAAGCACATAAGGCCGCTGTAAAGTCTTTTTGGCTTTGCCCATCTCTTCAGTCCGCGCAAGGCTTCGTTGATCTCTACTATGACAGGGCCGATATCGCACAGATACGCCTCTGCCTTGCTGCGTCCCAGGTCTTCGTAGAGAGCTTTCTCAAGTTCTTCCTCATGGGAAATGACAGCGGCTTTCAGTTTTTTGAGCTGCTGCAGTCTCCATCCGACATCCAGCGTGGTCCCGGATCTGAAGAACCTTCTCTGTTTTGCGACTATCTCCCGTATTTTCTCCGGTGTATATGCCATGGCGATTATCTCCCTATATGATATGATTCAACATTATGTAATAAACTCAAGAATGATCACAAGTAGTAATAATTTGAGCCCTGATAAAAAGGGGCCTCTTCCTGAAATAATTACGTTGGTGTCATTTTTTCCGGATCATAAAGTAGAAAACACGTATCCCATCAGTTAATAGTAATCTTTACAGAGTCCGCTGCCCTGTAATCATATTACTTTTGGAACTATAAGATTCAAGTCATTTTATAGTTGATTATTATTATAAAAGGTGTATCTTCGCTCTTCAAGCTTATAGTGATTTCATTGTATCATTGGCCTAAATGCTATCCAGGCTATACGATTTGCCTTTTGATTTGAACAAACGTCTGCACGAACTTATTTTTTCATTATAAAATACGACAGAATAAGATAGATTGTCTTTCACTAACTTATGCAGCTTTTCAAGATCCTGGACCATTATAAATCCGACTATGCCCTGAACAGGATCTCCTTTGAACAGATGGATACCCCTGAACGGCGTTAAACCGGAAACTATCAGCTCTCCCGGGTAGTCAAAAACGCAGAGAACAGTCTGGCACGTCCAAGTAAAAAATCGACCACTATAGATAATAGTGGTCGGTTTTGAATTTAAACCTGCAATTCCGCTGTATCTAAAATGCTTTTTATTTTCTCGCCTGCTCTTTGAATGAAAACATATATATCATCCAAAAAAATGTACCTTATGGGGTTTTTGTGCTCACTTTCGCCTTTATCAAACCAATGTAAAGTGCGATATTTCCAGGCTTCTATCTCATCACTGCTTAAAATCCCGTCGATTCCGACCGATTTAGCCTTCTTTAGCAACTCCCAAATTTCTTCGCGCCATTCAAACTCCCTGTACATATCAAAATCAAGTTTATCGGTATCGTTATAATAGGCCCATGTCATCTCCTGTATCGGTACAGGGTCATTTTCATATTTCTGCTTAAATTCTCTGAACAGAGTTTCGTTCCAGATAATATCTGTCAATATATGTATCCCATATCCTAATATAAAGTTATAGTCGCTTTTGTCTTTGCTCCGGCTGATGAATCCTGTTACATTTGCTTTCCATGAATCTCCGTCTTCCGCCGATAAATGGGTGATCTTTTTATCACTTTTCTGGGCGTTGGGGCGCATATGGATCGCATCAGGAGAAATGCTTCCCAAGTAATATTCCGGACAACTGATCAAGTCACTCTTTCCTTTTGCATATTCTCTTGCAACTGCAAGATGCACCATTGGAAGCGGCATGTTGTTTACCTCCTCTGCTTTTAAGAAAATCGATAAAAATCAGTGTATAATCCTTCAGCACTTAGTTTCGAGCTTAACCCCATAATTTTGTGCTTACCCCATAGTTACGCGCTTTATCCCATTGTTACGTGCTTTTAAGTACTCAACTTCTGACGTAAAAACACACAACACATTGAACATGATAGCCCATATTTTATACAGGCAGGTATAAACCTGCTTGTGTTTTTTTTGCGTTTGTCAATTTAAAACTGAGCCACTGTGCTCATCAAAAGTGAGCCACTTGTGCTCATTTAAAACTGAGCCAGTGTGCTCAGTGGTTAGAGCCAAAACTTGTTTCTAATCGCTGTTTTAGCCTA
>JAAYMG010000168.1 GCA_012521525.1 Clostridiales bacterium
ACGGCCTGGAGCTGATCAGGGTAAGCAGTGTATCAGAGGCTATAAAGCAAATATAGTATTTGTATTGCACATCCTGCCGGCGGCTTGGATGGAGCAATATTTTTGCGTTCATTTATACTTAGATCTTTTATGTCTTATGGACGGACATTTTCAGTCCAATTGCTGCCGGAGAGTTGAACTTTGTCGAATACTGTTCCATTTTGGGCCGATATGTGCTATTATAACGACAATGCATTTTTTTGACCGTCAATTTTTATTCAATAGTATGTTAAAATATCCAATAAAAACCAAAGGATTGATCGCTATGAGAAAAAGTACTTTGCTGCGCTTCGCGGCATCGGCTTTGACAGTCTTCCCGTCACTGGCAGTAATGGCTGTCCTGGGCTCGTGCTCATTGCTGCCGGTTGAGGAAGAGCCGCCTCCTGCCCCGATACTTCGCTCATATGAAAAGACAGAGTACAAGTTTGCCGAAGCTACCCGGGGAGATATCGTCGAGACGATCCGGATCACATGCCAGTACTCGCCCGCGGTTGAGGAGACCCTGTCATTCAGCGTAGGCAACCTGCCGATCATAAATGTTTATGTCTCAAAAGGCGACTTTGTCAAAGCAGGAGACATACTGGCCGAACTTGACAGCAGCGATATCGATGCGCAAATCGAGTCCCAGCAGCTTCAGCTCGATAAGATGAAACTCGAGCTTGCAAGACTTGTTGAGACTTATGAGCTGGATCTTGAGGCTGAAACGCTTAGGCTCGAAAGCCTTGAAAATAAATATGAGAGCGCGGACGACAGTGCAAAGCCTGCGATCCGCGAAGCTATCGAAAGACAGAAGCAAACCATTTCCTCACTCAAAGACAATCACAGGGCAAGAGCGGAAATACTGGAGATCCGTATATCCGCATCGGAGCTGAAATTGTCCGAGCTCATGGACCAGAAGAGCAAAAGGATCCTTGTAGCCGGCATAGACGGTACAGTGACATATCTTAAAGATACCAATCCGCAGTCATTGTCGGTGGAAAAGGAAAAGTTTATCACTATTGCCGACAAAACGACTTCCGTTTTCATCGTGAGCGGAAAGGAAGCAGCGTATTTCACCCCCGGTGACGCTGTTACCGTACAACTTTCCGGTGATTATAAAGATGCGACTGTTATAGATGCCGAAGACCTGAACCTGGAGAGAAATGACATGACGGCATATATCCAGCTCAACGAAACCGACCTGGATATCAAGGAGAACGCCACCGGAGTCATAACTCTTGAGCTTGACCGCAGAGAAGACGTGTTGTATGTCCCAAGCTCAGCCATAAAGACGGCAAACGGCAAACCCATCGTTTATGTCCTGGATGACAACGGCATCAAGACCCTGAAAGAAGTCGTTACAGGATTTTCAGCCAACAATAAGACCGAGATAGTCTCCGGCCTGGAGCCGGGCGACCAGGTCATAATCGATTAGCGGAGGTGCCTATGAAAGCGATAAGGAAAATATCGGTTCTGGCGGCCGTCTGCTTGATTTTGACGTCATGTACGTCCGACCCCGACACGGGCATAACTCTGGCCGACCCCGTTGAAGTGAAGTATGACACCGCAGTCGCTGCACGCATGGACCTTGCAAGGCGATATCAATATGAAGCATATGTCAAAGCCGAGATCGAAAAGGTCTCATTTGATAATATGTCGGGTATACTGGATGAAATTTTTGTCTCCCTGGGGGACCAGGTCTCCAAGGGAGATCCGCTTGCGGCACTCGACGTTTCCGATCTTGAAGAGCAGATAGCGATGGCTGCCGACGAGCTGGAATACAAGAGCAGAAAACTGGACTATGAACTGGGGCAAAAACAATACGACATCGAACTTGCCCGCATCGAACTCGATGCCCTGATCTCTTCGGGCGCGGATGGATCTGAAATTGCCCTGGCCGAACTTTCCGTTGAGAAGCTCGTCGTCGAAAAGGAGTACATACGGAAAAACGGCGAGCTGGAAATAGAAATGGCCAAAAACAGACTGGAAAAGCTCAGGCAATCCCTCGAAGGTACTGTTATATCGGCACCCTGCGACGGTGAGGTCGTTTACATAGCTCCCCTTTCAAAGGGAGACAGAGTTGCGGCACACAACCCGGTGGTTTTCGTTGCGAACAAGTCAAACATCTATGTCAGTTTCGAAGGAACGGAAACCATATCTGATAAGGCACGCACTACCGCTTTGATAAACGGGATTGAATATGAAGTCCAAAAACAGAAGTATGACCAGCAAGAGTATCTGTCTCTGATACTTTCGGGCATCAGACCGCCCACTATCTTCAAATTCGTTCAGACACCATCCGAGGATGTACAGGCCGGCGACTTTGCTGCACTTATGGTGTACGATTCGGAAAAACAGGATGTGCTGGCGGTCCCCACAAATGCCATCTTCTATAACGCCGGAGAATACTATGTATATCGCATTGAGGACGGTCAAAAGGTCTACACCGGAGTCAAATGCGGTATAAGGACGGATTCGTTTACTGAAATAACTGACGGCCTGCAGGAAGGGGATGTGGTCTTTGTCAAACAGTAATATAAGAAGGATGACACGGATAGTACTGGTTTGCCTTTTGCTGCTTTCCTTCACCGGCTGCTATCGTCAGGACAATGATGCGGCAGATGTTCCGCTCTGGACACCGGCCCCCTCGGACAACGGGGTAGGCGGAAATATCGCTGAGGTATCTTACGGCTCTGTCAGCAGGACCGTGTCAGGCGAAGGAAGACTTACCTACTCCACCTGGGAAGACATCACATGCGATCTGGCAAATGCCCGTTTGGTGTCCATAAACGTAAAGCGCGGCGATACCGTCAAAAAAGGCGACATAATCGCGGAGTTCACGATAGAGCACAACCAGTCCGACCTTGTATCGATGGTTTCCGAGCTTGAGATCCTTGAAAAGCAGTTCCGGACCAACCTCTCTTCTTACCAGTCAATGGTCGACGCGGCAAAGGCAAGCGTAAACTCATTGAAAGAACAGTATGCGGCTTCACCGACCGACAAACTGAAAACGCAATTGGCCAAAGCCGAAATCAACCTGAAAAAGGCTCAGGCTTCGCTGGAATTCTTTGAATACGACAGCCTGCGCATGATCGAACGTCAGAAAAAGGCTATAGAGAAGTATGAGGAAAGGATAAGCAACAATAAGATCCTTGCCCCGTTTGACGGCATCGTCGGTTCCGTAGAGTATCTTCCGGTCGGAAACATCGTCAAGCCCGGTTCTGCGATATGCTCATTATACTACCGCGATAAAGTCTGGATAACGACCAACAGCGACATTTCAAACGGCATGAGGTACAACTCCCCCGTCACTATTGAGGTTTCGGTCATAAACAAGAAATATACCGGCCGGGTCATAACGGCCCCCGATTTGTTCGGGCAAACGACAGGAAGGGTGGTCATAATCCCTGATGAGGACATAGATATCGATCCGGGTGATCGTCTTAAGAGGATAACAGTCAAAGCTGACCGGTTCAGACTGGATAATGTGCTCGTCCTGCCTTCCAGGGCGGTTCAAAACGAAGAAGGTAAGCGCTATGTTTATCTTTTCGAGGACGGTATCATGAAAAAACGCTATGTCACAGTAGGCATGTCCTCTTTGGACACTGTTCAAATACTGGATGGTCTCACTGCCGGACAATATGTGGCAGTCGATTAAGGAGGAACGGGATGTTTACGTTTATATTTCGCAAGATGCTAAATAACAAGTGGATGATAATCAGTCTGCTGATCGGCAATATCCTGCTGTGCTCACTTGTCTCAAGCATTCCTCTTTATTCCGATGCCATACTTCAGCGCATGCTCACCAAGCAGCTGGAACAGCAGCAGATAGAAACAAACAGATTTCCCGGGACGGTCGAGATAAAGTTCAACTCTCTCAGCGTCAACCGCGGTTATGAGTTGAAATCCCTTGACAGTTTTGAAAAAAAGATCATATCCATGGAGCTCGACCTGGGCGTTCCTCTTGTTGAGAAGGTTACTTCATACTCGCTCAATCCTTTGAGAGCAGAACCCGTTTCAGACAGGCAATCAAATGTCAAAGACAGGACATTCCAGCTTCGCTTTTACTCAAATCCGGAAGATCACATCAACATCGTAAGCGGAGAAATGTATAGCGACACGCTTTCAGATGGTGTTATAGAAGTGATCGTAAATGAGCGTACGCTTGTCGAAAAGGACATTTTGATCGGCGAAGTTTATGAATTTGCTACCGTCACTTATCCCGACGGTTCACCGATACGCTTTAAAGTGACCGGAGTATATGAAAACAAGGAAAAATCTGACCCGTATTGGGTATATCCCCCGTCGAATTTTTCCGACGTATGCCTGATGTCCGAAAGGCTGTTCAAGGAACTGTTTATAGACGGATTCGTATATGAATACCACTTCACTGCCCAATGGTTCCTGCTGTTCGACTATGCGGCCATGTCAGCCCGGCGCATCGAACACCTTTCGAAAACCACTGCGGAATATAAAGAATTTTTTGATCTTTACGGAACGACCGCTTTCCGCGCAAACTACCTGAAGACGCTTGATAACTTCTCTTCTGAAGCGGCCAGGCTCAATGTCACCCTGTGGGTCCTGCAGGTGCCCATTTTTATCCTCCTTGCTTTCTTCATATTCATGGTCTCCAAGCAGATACTGGAACAGGAAAGAAATACGATAGCTGTACTGAAAAGCCGCGGATCCAGCCGGGCACATATCATTGTCATTTTCCTGGTACAGAGCTTGTTCATATCAACGATAAGCGCAGTGGTGGGAATACCGATCGGGCTGCTGATCTGCCGTGTCATCGGCGCAGCTAACGGTTTTCTTAACCTGGTCCAGCGAAGTGCCCTGCAGGTCAGGATCAACCCGGAATCCATAATATACACGGCATGCGCCGCTCTGCTGTCCGTCCTGACCATGGTCATACCTGCATTCTCCTTCTCCAAGGTAGATATCGTTGACCATAAGCGGCAGCGCAGCAGAAAGTCCAGGCGTCCCCTTTGGCAGCGTCTTTTCCTTGATGTACTGCTATTTGGTGTTTCACTATATGGCTATTACAATTACAACAACCAAAAGGCATTTTTGATCTCATCGGACGCAGCTTCCCTTGATCCGCTGCTGTTCATAAGCTCCTCCCTGTTCATCATCGGTGCGGGTCTGCTTTTCCTGAGAGTGTTCCCGTACCTGATAAGGCTGGTATATGAAATAGGCAAAAAGTACTGGTCTCCCTCACTCTATGCTTCGTTTTTAAAGGTTATCCGTTCCGTAGGTGAGGAGCAGTTTATCATGATATTCCTTGTCCTCACGGTCGCAAACGGAATATTCAACGCAAAGGCTGCCCGTACGATAAACCTCAACATGGAAGAAAACATCCGCTACCTGTATGGTGCCGATATCGTGGTAATGGAAGAATGGAGAGACAATTCCGCAGTTGAAGATGCCACGATGCGGATCTATTTCGAGCCTGATTTTGAGAAGTACAAAGAACTTGAAGACAAAGCGAAGATAACGAAAGTATTGAACAGCAGGCGCAACACCGTCTCCGACATCAAAAATGTGAGAGTAATGGGTATCAACACCAAGGAGTTTGGCCAGATAGCCTGGTTCAGGAACAACCTGCTCCCCGCTCATTGGTACCGCTACCTCAATACTCTTGCTTCAGACGCACGTGCCGTGCTGGTATCTTCCAATTTCCAGACAAAAGGATACAAACTCGGCGACTATATAAGTGTACGAAATGAGAACGGTTACTTTTTCACAGGTATAATTTGCGGATTCTTTGATTTTTGGCCGACTTACTACCCTACCACTACCACCGTAACCAGCGACGGCAGGCAAATAAAGAATGACGAGTGGCTGGTAGTGGGAAATCTCTCACAGATTCAGTCGGTTTGGGGTGTCACGCCATACGAGATCTGGATGAAGGCAGACTCAAACCAGTTCATCTACGAGTTTGCCGAGGAAAAGGGCATCAGATTTTCGTACTTTGCGGATGCCGACGCCTCTATCATTAACGAAAAAAATGACCCTGTCCTCCAGGGCACCAACGGTGTGCTGACGGTTGGATTCATTATAATACTTATCGTCTGTATGACCGGATTCCTCATCTACTGGATCCTGTCTATCAGATCCAGGGAGCTCCAGTTCGGTATATTCCGCGCAATGGGCCTGTCGATGCGCAGTATACTGTCCCTTCTTCTCAATGAGCAGATTTTCATATCCGGCATATCCGTTGCGCTGGGAACCGCTACAGGCCAACTGGCATCCGAACTGTTCGTGCCGCTTATACAGCTTGGATATGCACCGTCAACAAACACTTTGCCGCTTAGAGTCGTGGCAGAACGCATAGACTACATAAACCTGTTTACGACGATTGGCGTCTTATTCGTAATCTGTATGATCATCCTGGGCTACATCATCTCAAAGATCAAGATCGCACAGGCGCTCAAACTTGGTGAGGACTAAGCGGGTGAAAGGAGCTTCAGTTATGAATGGAGACATGATCATTGCCGAAGGCGTAAAACGCGCTTTCCCTTCGGGAGGAGAAACATTCTGGGCTCTCGGCGGCATCACATTGACGATCCCCCGCAGTAAACTGACAATACTCAAAGGACGTTCCGGTTCGGGAAAAACAACTCTTATGAATATTCTGGGCGCCCTTGACAAGCCCACGGAAGGTAAAGTCTATCTGGACGGAAAAGAGATCACCGGCATTTCTGAGCAGGAACGGGACATGATACGCCGAAAAAAGATCGGCTTCGTATTCCAGTCGGTGGCCCTTGTTTCCATGATGACGGCCTATGAAAACGTCGAATTTGCCCTCCGCATCGCAGGTTATCCCCCTGAAAAGCGAAAAAGCCGCGCAGAAGAATGCTTGCGGCTGGTCGGGCTTTCGGGCCGCATGAACCACATGCCCCAGGAGCTTTCAGGCGGTGAGCAGCAGCGTGTCGCGATCGCACGGGCACTTGCGCATTCACCGGACGTGATTTTTGCGGACGAACCTACCGCGGAGCTTGATACGAATACCGGCCTGCAGGTAGTGAAGATATTTCGTGAGCTTGTGGAAAAGGAAAAAGTGACAATCGTCATGACGACTCACGACGTCGG
>JAAYMG010000169.1 GCA_012521525.1 Clostridiales bacterium
ATAGAGTATATTCCGAACTTCTGCCGGATCAGAAAGTAGAAAAACTGGAAGAAGTCTTCGAAGGACTCGGTCTGAAAGAAAAACTTGTTTTCGTAGGAGACGGGGTTAACGATGCTCCTGTAATCGCCAGAGCAGATATCGGGATCGCCATGGGAGGACTTGGATCGGATGCGGCGATCGAGGCTTCTGATGTAGTTATAATGACGGATGAGCCGGTAAAGGTAGCTGAAGCAATAAGCATCTCAAAGAGGACGATCCGGATCGTTTGGCAGAACATAGTGTTTTCACTGGGAATAAAAGGGCTCGTGCTCGTGCTGGCTGCTGCCGGACTGGCTTCGATGTGGATCGGAGTATTTGCCGATGTCGGGGTGACGGTGCTGGCGATTCTGAACTCAATGAGAGCCTTGAGATAGTTGTATGAATGTATCGCAAATAGTAAGAGCAGGAGTTCAAAACTCCTGCTTTATGCTTCTAAGGAACAGTTCGCTTATAGCATCCTGTACATCTTTGCCGTTATATAACACATTGTATACTGCCTGGCATATTGGGAGCTCAACATCGTACCTCTTTGACAGTATCATCATGGCTTGTGCCGTAGCATAGCCTTCAGCCAGTTCTCCAAAGGATTCGCCTTTTACAAAGGCTTCACCGAACCTCCGGTTGTGGCTGTATTTTGAGAATACTGTAGCCTCATAGTCACCCAGATGGCATAAGCCATATGCAGATAGGACATTCCCGCCCATGGCTTCGATAAGCCGGGCGATTTCCCGTGCGGCGCGCGACATGAGTGCTCCTTTCAGCGACGACAAATCAAGGCCGTCAAGGATGCCGGCCGCTATTCCGACTACGTTTTTGGAGGCAGCCCCTATTTCGTTTCCGATCATGTCGCCACCCATGTAAAACCGTATCAGGTTCCCTGTGAACGCGGCCACGAGCCTTTCCTTCACGGACTGGTCGTCAGAATCTATGACCATGCAGTTGGGAATGCCCCTGACAAATTCCTGCACATGACCGGGACCCAGCCAGACCGCTACTTTGCAGGAGCCGTCAATGTACTCACCCACCACTTCGGACAGGCGCTTGCCGGTCGGGACTTCGATGCCCTTCATGCACAGAACGAAAGTCTTTCCTGACACTTTGCGCGCGGAAATTTCCTCCATGAGACTTCGGAGACTTTGAGCTGAAACGGATACGGCGATTATTTCCGGCTCGAGTGCCGCATCGAGATCGTCTGTCAGTCTGACCTTTTCAGAAAGTGTAACCGTACCGTTTGTGCGTGTATCAATCAGCTGATGCAGCCGCGCGGAGTTTTTCCTGCCGTAAAGGAGAACATCGTGCCCTATCTTATCCAGGTACCAGGCTATAAACGAGCCCCAACGGCCGCAACCAATAACTGTTATGTTCATAATTACCTCTCAACTGAAATTAATGAAGCCGAAGCCAATTTTACAGCAAAGCCTGTAAAAATTTATGAACTATGTGTAAATTCCATTCGCAAACTGATTCCAGAGGTATTTTGCTATTTGATTATATGCGCACGGCAAAGACATATTGATACCAGGTAATATCGTCTTTCCCTTTGCGTTTTTGCGAAATGTTATCCGTAATTTTCCGGCAATTGAAAAATCCATTTATGAATTTACTCAGGTTCTGTTAATTCGATAACACCTGTGAAATAATATATGTGATGATATTTATGTTGACCGAGCCTGCCTGACAGGATATATGACAAAAAGACTGAAATATCAACTTGCTTCGATCATTAGTAGTATACGATGGGGGACAGAAATTATGAACAGCAAAAGGAAGCCTATAGAAAATCACAAAACCGCCGCCTGGGCGAATATAAGGACTATGAAGAAAAACTCCTGCGTAACGATCCCTTCCGAGGATGAAGTGATCAACGCAAAGGAATATGTTGACGAGAACAAAAAGTAATATAGGGTAAATTGATGCGGTCAGACGGTTCTGTTTCCTGGAATTGATTCAATTAAAACAGGACCGTTTTTTATGACTGCAGCGAATAGTTAGTGAATAGTTATAAATCAAATAAAGCGAGAGTGTAATATAAATACGGCATAAGAAGTGAAGAGCTTCTTATGCCGTTCTTGATCGATGTCGATATTTAATCGGCTGGATCAGGAATTTATCGTTTTCCCTATTCCGCCAATCGTTTCAAGGCATCAAAGCGTTGCTTGGCATGCTCTTCCGAGCGGGCAAACAGCCTCTCAGCCTCTTCGGGGAAGGTGTTTGCGAGCGAAGTGTAACGGATTTCGCTGTTGAGGAATTCTGAGTACGGTTTCTTCGGGTCTTTGGAATCCAGGATGAACGGATTTTTGCCTTCCTTTGCGAGGAGGGGATTGTATCTGTACAGATGCCAGTAACCTGATTCCACCGCATTTTTCTCCTGCTTGATGCTCGTTCCCATGCCAGTCTTGATGCCGTGGCTTATGCAGGGCGAATAGGCAATGATCAGCGACGGACCGGGATAGCTTTCGGCTTCAATGATCGCTTTGATAGCATGGTTCATGTTAGCACCAAGTGCGATCTGGGCGACATACACATTACCATAGCTCATCGCCATGCGTCCCAGGTCCTTTTTCCTTGTCCTCTTGCCCTTTGACGCAAACTTTGCAACGGCAGACGCAGGGGTCGCCTTGGACGACTGCCCGCCTGTATTCGAGTATACTTCTGTGTCCATGACGAAGATATTTACGTCTTCACCCATCGCCAGGACGTGGTCAAGTCCTCCGTACCCGATATCATAAGCCCATCCGTCGCCTCCGATAAGCCAGATCGAGCGCTTGACAAGATAATCTTTGAGGCTCATTATCTCCGTAAGCAGGGAATCGATTGTCGGATCGTATTGACCAATGACTGCCGCGGCTGCGGCGGAAGTTTCTATGTCAGCAGCTCCTGTGCCGTTATTGGCCAAATCCAGGTCATGATCTTTGAGGAGCTCGACTATTTTTTTCGATGCCCGTTTGGATCCGTCCGCATCATACTTGTTTTCTATCCACTCTTCGAATGCCGCCTTGATTTCATCAGGGATGGCGGTGTCCATGGCTTTTCGCATCAGTTGCTCCAGCCTGTCGCGCAACTGGGCCACGCCGAGGAACATACCAAAGCCGAATTCCGCATTGTCTTCGAACAGGGAGTTTGCCCATGCCGGGCCCTTGCCTTCCGCATTCGTGGTATATGCGATGGACGGGGCGCTGGCTCCCCAGATGGATGAGCAGCCTGTGGCGTTGGCGATCATCATCCTGTCGCCGAAAAGCCGTGTCAGCAGCCTGATATACGGGGTCTCGCCGCAGCCCGGGCACGCTCCGTTGAATTCCAGAAGCGGCCGGTAGAGCTGGCTGCCTTTGATGGTGCCTTTGTCCATCAGGCCCTCTTTCTGGGTCAGTGTCATAGCGAACTCCCAGTTGTCGGCTTCCTTTTCCATCTCCTCCTCTGCAGGCTTCATGATGAGCGCTTTTTCCTTTGGCGGACATACATCTGCGCAGTTGCCGCATCCTGTGCAATCGAACGGGCTTACCTGGACTCGCATATGGTAGTTTTCAAAACCTTTGCCGCCGGCCTTGCGGGTCTTGAATGAGGACGGGGCACGCTTCTGCTCCTCTTCGTCCAGGAAGAACAGGCGGATAGTGGCATGCGGGCATACGAGCGAACACTGTCCGCATTCAATACACTTGTCGATTTGCCACTCCGGCACCATTACGGCTATACCGCGTTTTTCGAAAGCAGTCGTTCCGGGGGGATAGGTTCCGTCTTCCATGCCGGTAAACGCACTGACCGGGATCTCGTCCCCCTCATGGCGGGCG
>JAAYMG010000170.1 GCA_012521525.1 Clostridiales bacterium
ATTGGCGGCATGTTCTTTTTTAAGGTTGAATTCCTCGGACAGGGGAACAACGTATCTCTCCATACACAGTCTCCGTTCCAATCTTGTCATTTTTTCTTCTTTGGTATATACCACTCTAAAAAACACACCGACTATTTTATCATAAATGATTCCATCCTGAAAGCATTTTCATGTGCAGGAGCATACAAGTTGATTCTTGCCTTTATCCGTCATATTTAATATAATTGCTCATAAGGTGAAGTATATGCGGTACCTATTATTATACGGAGCGTGATGTTTTATGATCCTGAAATATCTGGGAACCGGTTCTTCCGAAGGCATCCCTTCCCCGTTCTGCACCTGCAGGGTCTGCACCCATGCCAGGAAGCATGGTGGGACGGAAATACGGCACCGCACTTCCGCGATAATCGACAATGAACTGCTGATCGACGTCACTCCCGACACTTTTTCCCAATCTGTCTCATTGGGGATCGATTTGAGCCGGCTGAAATACATACTTTTCACACATACACACTCCGATCACTTTTATGTACGTGAACTGATAAATATTTTGCCGATATACGCACATCGAAAAAGCAGGGGCAATATCACCGTCCTTTCTTCTTCCTACGCCATAGAAGAGATCAGGAACACATTAGGAGAAGATGATTTTTCGGCCCTATCGCAGCACATCGATTTTACCGAACTTGCAGCATTTACACCGTATACCCTGGGCGATTTTACCGTCACGGCCCTGCAGGCCCGCCATCCCTCGCAATCCCCGTACATATACCTCATCGAGAAGCAAGGCCGCCGCATACTCTATGCCAACGACACAGGATATCTGCCCGAAGCTACATGGGATTATATCGCGGGCATACACCTCGATATCGTAAGCCTGGATTGCACACATCTGACCGAAAGCGGTACGGCCGGCCATATGTGCATCGAAGACGACATAACCACGATCCGAAGGCTCTTCCAGCTCGGAAATGTGACTAACCGAACGGTTTTTGCCGCTACGCACTTTTCCCACAACGGAAACCTGACACACAGCGAAATTGATGAAAGGCTCCGCCTCCACGGCATCATAACTTCTTACGACGGTCTTGAAATCAGGGTATAGTTGAACCGTCGATAAGGTTAGCCGCGTAGCTGAAATTCCAGCGAGAGATCCAACTTTAACTCATCCGGAACATATGTCCGGAGTATGTCCGATATGCACCCTGAGCATATATCACTAGAGGAAAACAATCACATAAAGTCAAACGACACGAGGATTTCCCCGTGTCGTGCGTTTTTTCGGTAATATGCGATTTATAAGTGCAGCAGAACAAATGCTCATACGCACATGGCTTACCTGAAAAGGCTGATTAATCCACCAGTTCAAGCACTGCCATCTCGGCTGCGTCACCTCTGCGAGGTCCGATGCGCACTATGCGTGTATATCCGCCGTTGCGCTCGGCGTACTTCGGTGCGATCTCGTCGAAGAGCTTTTTGACGACATCCTCTTTGGTTATATAAGCCAGGGCAAGACGCCTTGAAGCCAACGTTTTCTTCTTGCCGAGAGTGACCATCTTCTCAGCAACAGAAGAAACTTCCTTGGCACGGGTCACGGTCGTTTCGATCTTCCCGTTTTCAAGAAGATAGGTGACCATCGCCCTCAACATAGCGCGCCGCTGAGCACTTGTCCGTCCCAATTTCCTGGGCATTTTGATGCAACCTCCTTAAGGTATCAAATCATTTTGAAGGGAATCGGTATCGATTTCAGCTTTCCTCCTTGGCAAGGCTGAGATTGAGGGCCGCCAGCTTGCTTACGACCTCGTCGAGGGACTTTCGCCCGAGATTGCGGACCTTCATCATGTCCGCTTCAGTCTTGCTGATCAGATCTTCAACTGTATTGATACCTGCACGTTTGAGGCAGTTAAAGGAACGAACCGACAGGTCAAGCTCTTCGATGGTCATTTCGAGCACTTTATCGCGCTGTGCTTCGGTCTTCTCAACGACTGTCGACGTCGCGCTGATCGCTTCAGAGAGATTCGTGAACAGATTGAGGTGGTCGGAAAGGATCTTCGCACCCAGGCTCACAGCGTCTCTTGCAGAAATGGTCGCGTTCGTCCAAACCTCAAGAGTCAATTTGTCAAAGTCGGTCATATTTCCTACACGGGTATTCTCTACCGAGTAGTTGACCTTCCGAACCGGTGAGTATAGTGAATCCACCGGGATTACCCCAATTATCGTCTGAGGCGGTTTATTTCGCTCGGCCGGTACATACCCCCTGCCATGGTTCAGGGTGAGCTCCATGTTAAGGGTGGCATTCGGTCCGAGAGTTGCTATATGGGCTTCAGGATTGATTATTTCTACTTCTCCGTCTGTCTTTATATCGCCTGCAACAACTTCGCGTGGTCCGGTAGCTTCAATATAGACCGTTTTAGGTCCGGGACTGTGCAGCTTAGCAACGATCCCTTTCACGTTGAGTATGATCTCAGTGACGTCTTCCTTAACTCCGGCTATCGTTGAAAACTCATGCAGTACATTGGCGATCTTGACACTGGTGACGGCGGTGCCGGGGAGCGACGACAGCAAAACACGTCTGAGCGAATTGCCCAAGGTGGTGCCGTAGCCCCTCTCAAGGGGTTCAACGATGAACTTGCCATATGACAAATCATCTTCAGATCCCAAACATTCGATTCTAGGCCTTTCAATTTCTACCATGACGTACACCCTCCTTCGTCAAGTTACCAGCTTTTCCAATTCCCAAAAACCGCGATAGGTATATATATAAACCTTACGATACGGATTACTTAGAATACAACTCGACAATGAGGTGCTCCTCAACGGGGAAGTCAATATCCTCTCGTTCGGGTAAAGCAGTCACGGTTCCCTGAACCGCATCTCTGTCAAAATCAAGCCATCTCGGCGGTACTCTTGAAGCGTTGGCCTCAAGGACTGCTTTGAACTTCTCAAGTTTACGGCTGGATTCCTTCAGTGCGATCACGTCACCGGGCTTGACGAGGTAAGACGGTATGTTGACCTTACGTCCGTTAACGGTGAAATGCCCGTGGCGAACAAGCTGACGTGCTTCTGGCCTAGACATTGCCATGCCAAGACGGTAAACTACATTGTCAAGGCGGCTTTCAAGAATCTGAAGGAGATTTGTACCGGTCACGCCGGGCTTTCTCTCAGCCATTTCGAAATACTTTCTGAACTGGCTTTCGAGGACCCCATAGTAACGACGGGTCTTCTGCTTTTCGCGGGACTGCAGCCCGTACTCGCTGAGTTTCTTGCGTCCCTGCCCGTGCTGTCCGGGGGGATAATGGCGGCGGTCAACGGGGCACTTGTCCGAATAACATTTATCGCCTTTCAGGAAAAGCTTCTGCCCCTCTCGGCGGCAAAGCCTGCACACGGCATCGGTATATCTTGCCATCTATTGTTACACCTCCAAATTCATTAGACGCGCCTGCGCTTTGGCGGACGGCATCCGTTGTGGGGGATGGGGGTGACGTCTTTGATCATATTGACCTCCAACCCCGCAGCCTGCAAGGCACGAATCGCAGCCTCGCGGCCGGAACCCGGACCCTTCACATAGACCTCTACGGTCTTGAGTCCATGCTCCATTGCTGCCTTTGCTGCCGCTTCGGCGGCAGACTGTGCCGCAAAGGGGGTGGACTTTCTTGAACCGCGGAAACCGAGTCCGCCGGCTGAAGCCCATGAGATCGCATTGCCGTGGAGATCGGTGATGGTGACTATGGTGTTGTTGAAGGAAGAACTGATGTGTGCGGCGCCCTTTTCTATGTTCTTGCGCTCACGGCGCTTCTTTGTCGCAGTACGTCTTTTCGGTGCTGCCATTACATTTTTCCTCCTTACTTCTTCTTACCCGCTATGGTGCGCTTCGGACCTTTGCGGGTACGTGCATTGGTTTTTGTACGCTGTCCGCGTACAGGCAAACCTCTGCGATGACGAATGCCTCTGTAGCATCCGATCTCGCTGAGTCGCTTGATGTTCATTGCCACGTCGCGGCGAAGGTCGCCTTCGACATGATAGTTCTTTTCAATATATTCACGAAGCCTTGACGCTTCGTCTTCGGTGAGATCCTTGACTCTCGTGTCCGGATTTACGCCCGTCGCTGCCAGAATGTCTTTGGACAATTTTCTTCCAATGCCGTAGATATAGGTGAGACCGATCTCAATCCTCTTATCCCTTGGCAGGTCAATGCCGGCTATACGCGCCATATTCTACAAGCACCTCCTGTTAGCCTTGTCTCTGCTTATGCTTCGGGTTTTCACAGATTACCATTATTTTGCCCTTGCGGCGAATGATCTTGCACTTCTCGCACATGGGCTTTACAGACGGTCTGACTTTCATTGTAAACCTCCAAAACTGCGTGCGGTAAAACCGCGCTTCGATTTCCACTGATAGACGCGCCAAGCGTCTTTATATTACTCTATTCGGTCGACTGGTTACTACTTGGATCTCCAGGTTATCCGGCCTCTGGTAAGGTCATATGGGGACATCTGGACTGTAACTTTATCGCCGGGCAGTATCCGAATGAAGTTCATCCTCAACTTACCGGAAATATGTGCCAGTATCTGATGCCCGTTACCGATGTCCACATGGAACATTGCATTTGGCAATGCCTCGACTACGGTGCCTTCCAGTTCAATGACATCTTCTTTTGCCACAAACGCTTCCCCCTTGCATCAGAATATCAAAAAGGTCAACCAAACTCACAGAATTTCACTGCCTGACGTCAAAATCTCAGGTCCATCTTCGGTGATCAGTATGGTATTCTCGTAATGCGCCGAAGGTTTCCCGTCCACGGTTACGACCGTCCAATTGTTAGACAGCACGCGCACCTCAAAGGTGCCCATATTAATCATCGGTTCAACGGCGATCACCATGCCCGGAACCAGCCTCGGCCCGTGACCTGGTTTTCCGAAATTCGGTACTTCCGGTGCCTCATGCAGGTGGCTTCCGACTCCGTGTCCGACAAACTGCCGGACGACTGAATAGCCCCTTGCCTCGGCATAGTTTTGGATAGCGCTTGAGATGTCGGATACTCTGTATCCTGCCCTGGCAAATTTGATGCCTTCATAGAAACATTGTCTAGTGGTCTCGATCAGCGCCATAACTTCCTTGGAAACGTTGCCTACCGGAAAAGTGGCGGCGCAATCTCCGTGATATCCCTCGTAACACGCTCCGACATCGACCGAAACGATGTCACCTTCAAGTATTACGCGGTCACCGGGTATGCCGTGGATTACTTCTTCGTTGACAGAGATGCAGGCACTTGCCGGAAACCCTCCGTAACCTTTGAAAGAAGGTACTGCGTTCTCAGAACGAATATATCTTTCGATCTCAGCATCGATCTCCGCAGTGGTTATGCCGGCCCTGATGAGTTTGCCCG
>JAAYMG010000171.1 GCA_012521525.1 Clostridiales bacterium
CATGCCGGAAATCAGGAGAGCCGCAGACGCTCAGGGAGCTGAGGCTTACATAGTGGAACGTGAGTATGCATATACCGGTGATATATTCACGTCACTTGCAGAAGATTTGGAATATTTGCGTTCGATATAGCATAAAGGAGGACTTAGGCATGCAAATGTTGATCGGAGGAAAATGGGTCGACGCTTCTGACGGAGGTGTCATGAGCGTTGTAAACCCTGCGACCGGAGAAGTGGTCGATACTGTCCCGGCAGCAACCAAAGAAGATGTTGAAAAGGCAATAGAAAATGCCGTGAAAGGGCAAATCGAATGGAATTCATACCCTCTGTATCGTAAACTTGAGATACTGGAGAAGTATGCCGTCCTTTTGACTCAAAACACGGAACGTATTGCAAAAATCATGTGCGAAGAAGGCGGAAAGCCAATAGAGCAGTGCCGTATCGAGGTAGCAGCCAATGCAGCCATATTCAGGATATATATTTCCGCGGCAAATACTTTTTACGGACATACACTGCCTTACAATGCCGAACCGCGTTCGCAAGGCGATGTGGCATTCACGATCCATGAACCGCTGGGTGTATTTGCTTGCATAGTTCCGTTCAACTACCCTGTTGAGCTGGCAGCGCATAAGACTGCACCGATGCTGGTCACGGGAAACAGCGTGATCCTTAAGCCGGCATCACAGACCCCGAGAAGCGCGTTGATACTGTGCGAACTTCTGCTTGAAGCCGGAGTTCCTGCCAACGCAATTCAATGTCTGACGGGAAGCGGAAGCAAGATAGGTTCTCTTCTGGCATCTGACAGCAGGATCGCTGCTGTAAGCTTTACCGGAAGCACGGAAGTCGGGATAGAGATCGCAAAATACTGTGCACCGTCGCTGAAACATGTCTCATTGGAGCTTGGAGGAAATGATCCGCTCATAATATTTGACGATTGTGATTTTGAACTTGCCGTTTCGGAGACGATAAGCGGACGTATCGGAAATGCGGGACAGACTTGCTGTGCAAGCAAGAGGTTTATTGTCCAGAGGGGGATCGCGGAACGCTTCAAGCAGGAACTGATCAGCCGGTTGAAGGAGCTCAGGATCGGAGATCCGAGCGACCCGACAGTTGACATGGGACCAGTTGTGAGTGAACAGGCTGCAATACAGGTCGAAAATCAGATAAGGCATACCGTTGAACAAGGCGGGAAACTCCTTTACGGCGGAAACCGCAACGGCGCTTTCGTTGAGCCGACAGTGATCGAGGCAACGCCTGATATGGATATATCCAGGGATATGGAAGTTTTCGGTCCGGTCTTTCCCATTATTGTTTTCGATACAAAGGAAGAAGCGGTACAGATCGCTAACAACACTATTTATGGTCTTTCATCGGGAGTTATAACCGAGGACATCAGGACCGCGATGTGGGTTGCAAACAATGTTCAGGCCGGGGCGTGCATCATAAACGGCTCAGGCAATTACAGGCTTGCGCACCAGCCGTTTGGAGGCTATAAGCTGTCCGGTATCGGGCGTGAAGGCGCCGTAAGCACCCTTGAAGAGATGACAAGGCAAAAATTGATTTCTTTCAAGGGGATACTCAAGTAACGTCGGACATGTCGGGGATCTTAAATGATGGAGAATAATATGGAACGGCTGTTTGAAAAATTGACAAGGATCGGCATCATCCCGGTAGTGAAGATCGATAATGCCGATTCGGCGCTGGGTCTTGCCGATGCGCTCAGTGCAGGCGGATTGCCGTGTGCGGAGATAACTTTCCGTACAAACGCGGCTGCCGACGCGATCAGGATCATCTCGGAGAAAAGGCCTGACTTTCTGGTAGGTGCGGGTACCGTGTTGACTGTGGATCAGGTAAAGACGGCAGTTGATGCCGGAGCGGGATTTATGGTCAGCCCGGGACTGAATCCGAAAGTAGTCACCTATTGCATACAGAACGGGATCCCTGTGATCCCTGGGGTATCAAGTGCCGGAGATATTGAGGCAGCTTTGGATCTTGGCCTGTCGAGGCTGAAGTTTTTCCCTGCAGAAGCGGCCGGAGGCATTGCATTCCTGAAAGCGCTGCAGGGTCCTTACGGAATGGTGAAGTTCATGCCGACAGGCGGTATAAACTCGGGCAACGTCACACAGTATCTCGCACTGAAGAATGTTTTCGCGTGCGGGGGCAGTTGGATGGTTGACAGTAAGCTGATCAGCGAAGGCAGTTTCCATTCGATCGAACAGCTGACAAAACAGGCCGTTTCTGTCATGCACGGTTTCAGGCTCGCGCATGTCGGTATCAATGCCGATGATGATGCCCAGGCCGAATCGATAGCCGGTTTGATATGCAGTATGTTTGACCTGCCGCTCATCAGGAAACCGGAATCCTTCTTTTCTGGCGATTATATCGAAGTCATGAGGGAACGCGGCTTTGGAAGAAACGGACACATCGCGATCAGATGCAACTCATTGAAGCGCGCCATGTTTTATTTAGAGAACAAGGGCATTGAATTCAATCGCGAAGGTTACAGAGTCGATGCCAACGGTAATATTACCGTTGCATACTTCAAAGATGAGATAGGCGGGTTTGCCCTTCATCTGGTTGAGTGAGTTATCGACATTGAGTAAAATATTCCCGGGGTCATAACCGGAGATAACCTGTTCAGGCCTTCTTCAAAGGCTTGAACAGGTTTATCCGGACGGATAGTTTTACTGCATCTGATGGAGGATACAGTGTGGATCTTAACTGATGCAGCTTGACGATGCGATAAGTAAGAATCTTTGAGTTTCAGCGAGTTTCAGCCGAAGGAGAAGTCACGAAGCAGTTGTAGTTGGAAGCAGCTCGCTCGGGAAGAGTGCAGTGTTTGTTGTTAAACGATTGAAATTGTCAAACGATTGAAAGCAAAATTACCGGTGATTCCTATCAGGAGGTATTAATATATATGATCAATGATAAATTAGCGTCATTGAAAGCGGGACCGATGCTCAACGCTTATCCTGACAGCATCGGCGGTACGTTGGGAGATATCGTTGCATTCTTGAAAAAGCCGGAAATGCAGCAGGTATTTCAATCTTTTTATATTTTGCCAAGTCTTTTTAACACAGATCTGGACCGAGGTTTTTCAGTTATTGATTACGGGATAAATGAAGAGCTCGCGTCCCCTGATGATCTGAAGACATTGCGTGAGATGGGCATCGACCTGAAACTCGATTTTGTGCTCAATCACGCCTCAGTGCTTTCAGAGCAATTCCAGGACATTTTGGAGAAAGGTGAAGATTCTAAGTACAAAGACTTCTTCATCAACTGGAACAAGTTCTGGGAAGGCAACGGAGAAATGACCGAAGATGGATATATACAGCCTTACCCGCATCTTATAAAAGATATGTTTTTCAGGAAGCCCGGCCTTCCCATACTAAACGTCAGGATGCCGGACGGCACTGAAGTACCATATTGGAATACTTTTTACCAGGAAGTCAGGTACAGGGAAGTCAGCACTCAGGAGCTGATGAAGAAAATAAAGGTCCAATACACCACGGCCGAAAAGCTTGCAGGGATAGTCAATGAAGCCCTGGCGGCAGGCAAAAAGCCGAAACAGATAGATTTTGGCAAGTATGGAAAGTATGCCGATAAAGTAATAGATCTGCTTGAGTCCAAGAGAGAATATCTGGGTCAGATGGATCTGAATATAAAGTCACCCCTTGTATGGGAGTTCTATGACGACACCCTGAGAAAGCTGAAAGAGTATGGGGCAAATATCGTACGGCTGGATGCATTTGCATATGCTCCAAAAGAACCCGGCCTGAGGAACTTTCTCAATGAACCGGGGACTTGGGATCTCCTCAGCAGAATACGGGAACTGGCTGATAAGTATGGCCTGACACTGCTGCCTGAGATCCACTCGAAGTATGAGGAGAAGATCCACGAAAAGCTCGCAGAAGAAGGCTATATGACTTATGACTTCTTCCTGCCCGGGCTGATACTGGATGCTTTCGAGCGCAATACCAATGAGTTTCTCCTGAAATGGATCAGGGACATTCAGGAAAAGAAGATCCGCGTCGTCAACATGCTTGGCTGTCATGACGGCATACCGCTGCTAGATCTGAAGGGCTTGATACCTGACAGTCTGATAGAGCAGTTGATCCAGACAGTTGTTGGCCGTGGCGGGTATGTCAAGGATCTGCATGGAAGCAAGAACATTTACTATCAGGTAAATGCGACCTATTACAGCGCTTTGGGTGAAGATGACAGAAAACTTTTGCTGGCCAGGGCGATCCAGATGTTCATGCCCGGAAAACCGCAGGTCTGGTATTTGGATCTGATGGCTGGAAAGAACGACTATGAAGCTGTCAAACGGGCAGGAGCCGGCGGCCATAAAGAAATCAACAGGACAAATCTCACCATGGAACAGATCGAGGAAGGCCTGAAGAAGGATGTTGTCAGGAAACAGCTAGAGCTACTGAGATTCAGGAATACTTATCCGGCCTTTGGTTTCGATGCGACTTTGCACGTTTTGGACTCTGCTGAGGATCGTCTATGCCTCAAATGGGAGAAGGACGGATACAGCGCGACCCTTGAAGCCGATCTCAAAAACTATGAGTATAAAATATCTACATCAGAAAATTGAAAGTGTAATCAAAGTATAAACGATTGACATGATACTAAAGCACGGGTCAAAAGCCTGAATGGACTCATTATTGTACATTTTGAATGAAGCTGTATATATTTTTAATATCATTAAGTTATACTATGTAAAAAGAGTGTACATTTTATAATAAAAACGATTGTCTATTTAAAGCCAAGACTCCAATCCACTGATATTATTAAGTTAGGCGCAAAACTGTGCGTACTAATATTTTGGAGGTAATGAATCAATGAAAAAACTGTTGGCAGTTCTTCTTGCATCGCTGATGGTTTTTGGCTTGGTTGCCTGTTCCAATTCAGGAGACGGCAAAGTAACTCCGACTTCGAATCCTAGCAGCAAGCCAAATGAAACTACGAATCCCGGCAGCAGCAACGAAGAACCATATGCGGTTCAGTTGTATTTCCCGACCATGATGACGATCCCGAGTGCGGAAGCTATTAAGGACGTCGAGAACGCCATCAATGACCACATCAAGAACAACCTGGGTATCACCGATATCAAGTTGGATCTTCAGTTTGGTCATCTCGCTGACTACAGCACCACTGCGAACATGCAGCTTGCTTCAGGCGAGAAGATGGATATCTACCTTGCGCTCCCGTTGAACACGGCAGTTGCAAACGGCTATCTGCTTCCTCTGAACGATTATCTTGACAACGAGCTGAAAGGCGCTGCAGAGATAGTCAAAGACTGGCTGCCCTGCGGTACGATCGACGGCACCATATATGCCATCCCCTGCTACAAAGGCCAGGTATTGAGCTGGAAGTACATCTATGACAAAGCCTATGTCGACGGCGTATATGACATGAGCAAAGTCAAGTCGGTTGACGACCTTGATGCGGCTCTTGCAGCTCTCAAGGCAGCTCATCCGAATGAGCGCTTCATGGTTTACAACAACCAGCTTCATACTCTCTACTGCTGGCAGGATCACACCAACGTTATAGGCACATACTTCGCAACAGTCGGTGACAGCACAGAGCTCGTCAACTACTTTGAGACCGAAGCTTTCAAGAAAGGTGTCTATAAGGCATACGAGTGGAGCCGGCTTGGCTACTCGGATCCCGAAGGTTCCAACAATACACTTGGACATGACGCGGTCATTATGTCCGGCCAGTCCAAGGGCGTTATAATGGGCCATGCGTACTCCATTGAGACTATCGAATTGATGTTCACGATGAACAATACCTATGGCGGAGAGTTCGGCGCTGTTGAGATCGCAAGGTCCGATATGAC
>JAAYMG010000172.1 GCA_012521525.1 Clostridiales bacterium
ATGATGCTGCCCGTCTCAAAATCTGCACCTCTGGCCTTTTGCGCATTCATGATCTTGTCCGCTTCTTCTATGAGCGTCGGTATGAAGCGAAGAGCAATGGTCATCATCATCGCCAGCTCATGGACAGGCACTCTTATGGCTTTCAGCGGGCTCATCAGGCGCTCGATCCCGTCGGTCAGCGCAATGGGCGATGTCGTGTATGTCAGCAGGAACGTTCCGGTGATCAGCATGACGATCCTCAGTACCATCAGGAACGCAGTATAAACTCCCTGATAGGTGATCGTGATCACCCAGATTTTTACCAGTTCCGTCCCGGGTGTATAAAACATGTTCAGCACGGCGGTCAAGGTTATGACGAATATCAGCGGTTTTACCCCTCGCAAAATAACAGAGGGCTTGATACGAGAGAGCGCAACGGCCGTGATGAGCCAGATCATTATCGGCAGGTATGACAGGATCCCCTTTGCGACAAAAAGTATCACTATATAGCCCATCGTTAGCAGGATCTTCATTCGGGGGTCCATGCGATGTACCGGCGTGTTTCCGGGGAAGTACTGCCCCAGCGTGATATCCTTAAGCATGCACGTCCCTCCACATCTTCAGTATCTTCCTTTTTGCCTGATCCACTGTGTAGACAGAGGGATCGACGTCCAAACCCATTTCGCGCAGGCGCAGGAATACCTGCGTTATTTGCGGGACAGCCAGCCCCATATCACGGAGGTCTTCCGCATGCGAGAACACGTCATGGGCTGTCCCTGTCATGCGAATCCGCCCTTTTTCCATCACTATGATCCTGCTGGCGTTGCGGGCGATCTCTTCCATGTTATGCGTAACCAAAATGACCGTCGTGTTCCTTATCGCATGATAATCGCGGATCCTTGCCAGGATCTCTTCCCTGCCCGCAGGATCAAGCCCCGCGGTAGGCTCGTCAAGTATGAGGACGTCCGGACGCATCGCTATAACACCGGCTATGGCCGCACGTCGCTTTTGACCTCCCGACAGTTCAAAGGGAGACCTGAACAGCTGTTCCCTGCTTATCCCGACAAACTCTGCGGCCTCGTAAACCCTTTCTTCGATCTCGTACTTTTCAAGTCCCATATTCGTTGGGCCAAACGCAATGTCTTTATATACCGTTTCCTCAAAGAGCTGGTGCTCCGGGTACTGGAATACGAGACCCACCCTGAAGCGGATATCGCGCACTTTTCGGATGTCTTCCCATATATCCTTCCCGTCGACCAGCACCCGCCCTTCAGTTGGCTTCAGCAAGCCGTTAAGATGCTGGATAAGTGTCGACTTTCCCGAACCCGTGTGCCCTATAAGGCCGATAAACTCTCCGCGTTCGATCTCCAGATCTATATTGTCGAGGGCTTTTCGCTCGAAAGGAGTCCCTTTGCCGTACACATGCGAAAGACCCTCCGTTTTAATTATACCTGGCATCGCTGTCTCTCCCCACCGGCTTTAATACATTATATATCGCTTCGGCGCACTCCTCCACACTCAGTGCATCCAGGGGGATATCAATACCTTCCTTTCGCAGCATGTATATCAGCTCAACGGTTTGAGGTACTGTAAGACCCAAGCTTTTCAACATCTCCACCTGAGCAAACACTTCTTTAGGTGTGCCGTCAGTCGCAATTTGCCCTTTTTCCATAACTACGACCCTGTCGCAAATTGCGGCTTCCTCCATGTGATGAGTTATAAGTACGATTGTGATACCGTATTCACGGTTGAGCAAACGTATGGTCCTGAGCACTTCATTTCGTCCCACGGGATCAAGCATTGCGGTAGGTTCGTCAAGAACTATGCATTGCGGCATCATCGCAATGACACCGGCTATCGCTATCCGCTGCTTCTGTCCTCCCGAAAGCATATGAGGGGCATGGTCCTTAAACTCATACATTCCGACAGCCTTCAGCGCATCGTCCACGCGCTTTCTTATCTCCGCCGGATCGACGCCGAGGTTTTCAGGCGCGAACGCGATGTCCTCCTCGACGATATTCGCCACGATCTGGTTGTCGGGATTCTGAAACACCATGCCTACAGTCTGGCGTATGGAGTAAATGAGGTTTTCGTCAGCTGTTTCCATACCGGCAACGTACATCTTGCCTCCGGCAGGAAGCAAAATGGCGTTGAAATGCTTGGCAAGCGTCGACTTTCCGGACCCGTTATGGCCCAGAATCGCTATGAATTCACCTTTGCGTACAGTTATGTTCAGGCCCTGAAGCGCAAAGTCCTCTTCAGAGGCCGAATCATATTTATATGACAGGTTTTCTGCCCGCAAAATCACGTCATTTGCATTCACTATGGTCAATCCTTCCATCAACCTGCTAAATCGCAGGAAAAGAGCATTCGATTAAATGACCGCATCCCTCAGAACACCTGCCATATCGGTGTGCTCCCAGGGCAGGTCTATATCGGTCCTTCCAAAGTGCCCGTATGCGGCAGTCCTGCGATAGATCGGCCTTGCCAGGTCCAGATGCCGTATGATTTCATAGGGGCGAAGGTCAAACTTTTCATTGACAAGCTTTGCAAGCCTCTCATCGTCGATGACCCCCGTACCGAATGTATCGACCATAACGGATACCGGTTTGGCAACACCGATCGCATAAGCTATTTCGACTTCACATCTGCGCGCAAGGCCTGCGGAAACGATGTTCTTTGCAACATATCTTGCCATATATGCAGCAGACCTGTCGACTTTGGTCGGGTCCTTACCCGAAAAAGCCCCTCCGCCATGCCTTGCATAACCGCCATAGGTGTCAACTATGATCTTCCTTCCGGTCAGTCCGGAATCTCCGCGGGGGCCGCCTATGACAAATCTGCCGGTAGGGTTGATATAAACAGTTGTTTTGTCGTCCATTAAGTCGGCATCGATAGTCCGCTTGATGACAGTTTCTATGATCGCTTCCCTCAAAGTATCCAGGGATACGTCTGGTTTGTGCTGTGAAGATACTACTATTGATGCGACTCTATGGACTTTGAAGTCATCTCCGTATTCGACCGTCACCATTGTTTTTCCGTCAGGGCAAAGGAAATCCAGTTCTCCGGACTTGCGTACATTGCTCAACTTCCTGGCCAGTTTATGAGCCATGGAAATAGGCGCGGGCATCAGCTCCGGAGTCTCGTCGCAGGCAAAACCGAACATCATGCCCTGATCTCCGGCACCGATAATGCTGCCGTCATCCTTATCCGCTTCGCTGCGGTACTCCAGCGAGTGATTTACGCCAATTGCAATATCTTCACTCTGCTCGTCAATAGTGGTCAGGACCGCACAGGTCCTTGAATCAAATCCCAGCGCCGGGTCGTTGTAACCTATCTCAGAGATCGTCCTTCTAACGATCGCAGGGATATCCACATAGCAGTTTGCCGTTATCTCACCCATCACAAGGGCCATCCCTGTAGTGGCAATCGTTTCGCACGCAACCCGTGCCTGTTTGTCCTCAGCCAAAATAGCGTCCAATATAGCATCAGAAATCTGATCGCACACTTTATCCGGATGCCCTTCGGTTACGGACTCGGAGGTAAATATCCTTTTTTTCAATGATCCCACTTCCTGTATCAAATTTCATGGATTTCGCTTTTGATCGAGTTCAATCAGAACGACTTTATATAAGCTTCCTGTTCGGCTGTCAGTTTATCTATTTTCAGTCCCATCGAATCCAGTTTGACCCTGGCTACATGGTCGTCGATAGACTCCGGAACAGGATACAGGCCCGCAGCCAGACTGCCACCGTGCTTTGCCAGGTACTCCAGGCAAAGGGTCTGGATCGAGAAACTCATGTCCATGATCTCTGCGGGGTGCCCGTTGCCTGCAGCAAGATTTACGAGACGTCCCTCGCCCAGCAGATTGAGTATCCTTCCGTCTTTCATTCGATAGGCTGTGACGTTATTCCTGCGGGGATATATATCGGTGGCCAGCTTTTTGAGGTCATCCACGTCCACTTCCACGTCAAAATGACCGGCGTTGCTCAAAACGGCCCCGTCCTTCATCTTTTCAAAATGCCTGGCCGTTATGACTTTATTGCATCCCGTGGCGCAAATGAAGATATCTCCGACAGGAGCGGCATCATCCATGGTCATTACCTGGTAGCCTTCCATCGCAGCCTCCAGCGCCCTGACAGGGTTTACTTCGGTAACGATCACACGGGCTCCCATGCCCTTTGCGCGAAGGGCGATTCCCCTTCCGCACCAGCCGAATCCGGCTATTACAACCTGCTTTGAAGCTATTACAGTATTTGTTGTATTCATTATGGCATCCAGGACCGACTGGCCTGTACCGTAACGGTTGTCGAACAGATACTTGCACTCGGCATTGTTGACCGCTATCATCGGATATAGCAGCTTGCCGG
>JAAYMG010000173.1 GCA_012521525.1 Clostridiales bacterium
GCCTAAGGAACTGTGCCGCATTATTTTTGGATGCTGTTTCCCTGAAAATCTCCAGGTACCACAAGTCTTCGGAGTAAATATCTTTATACATCTCTATCCTGATCCCGCCGATGTCCTTTACCTCGTCATATAACCGCCAAATGCTCTTATGATCATCCAGGAAGCAAAAATAAATAATGTCCCCGTCGACGTCATCAAAATCACTTATCCGTTCGAACGGCTTGTTATATTTCCGTCTTCTCTCTTCTATAAACGCATTTATCGGTTCGTTGTCGAGCCTCTCATAATAGGTGCGGAGTTCATTGCCGGAAAGGGCATACATCAATCCGGTTTGTCCGGTTTTCTTTATGGCCGCGGTAATTTGCTTTGCAAGTTGTTTGCTGAGTACTTCTTTCTTGATATACTGCCCGGCATGTATGTCGTAAACGAGTACACCGTTCATCAGTATGATCGGCACATTGATTTTGACATCCTTCAGAATATATAAAGCTGTGGCGGCAGTCCTTGCTGTTGCCACCGAAAAGTAACCGCCGCTTTCGATCAGCCTGTTAAGTGTTTCAACCGTGTAGTTTGACAGCTCTGCCCGGCTGTTGAGCAACGTTCCGTCAAGGTCCGAAATGTATAGCGTTTTCATCTTCATCCCACCCATTACTAATCGCCTGCTTATATAATTAATATTGATGAATCTGGCAAGAGGTCAATCCCTGCCCACACCGAATCCCCTGAAGACAACAGGAAAAATGATCACGATCATATGAAATGTACATAATGCTGTCAATCAATATCTTAGGCGGATAGCCGGCGAGTTATTTTATGTACAGCATTATATATCCATTCTGAGGTAATTATCCCCTTCCGAATTCGTTATTCCCATTTCTCTGAAACCAAATGCCCGGAACATCTGATAAGCGGGCAGGTTGGCGGGATTGCTTGCCAGGACGATCGCCGTTGCCTCACCGCAGGGAAATGCTTTGATCATTTCTACAACTTCCCTCAAGGCTGCTTTTCCGTATTCCAAACCCTGATACTTCTTATCTATCATTATCCGCGACAGATAATATACATTTTCATCGTCGTCAGGATCATCCGGATCCATCGGTTGGTAGACGGCCATTGCGAAGCCAACCATAGTGTCGTCATTATATATCGCATATGTCATTGGAACATACAGTTCATGGTTTGTCAGGGCATATGCTTCGCAAAGGCTGTACGCGTTTGAAGCTATAAATTCTCTTTGCTGCTCAGTTACAGCAAGACTGATGCATTCCTCAAAATTATCTTCAGTGATTTTTCTAAGTGAAATCATGGCATATCATCCCTTTCATGCAACAAGCTCACTCTTGTTCTATCTCAGTATTGGTTAGCAGCATTACCTATGAGACAGTCTTGTCAAAATAAGAATTCCGGATCCTTGTTTATTGACAAAATGTATAATTCTCTCTTAATATACCGGCTGTAATCATGATCGCATGTTGTTTGAGTCCCTGATCATAGACTTGGACCATCTTTTTGAGCATCTGATCATAGCGAAAAAATCTGTTATAGTGATATGGCTGTTAGTATAAGGAAACCATATTTGTGCTCAAAAAGTCAAGAAAAATATTAATAAACCTGTTATACTGTATCTGAAAGTCGAAGTATAAGACTAAACGCCGAATGTTTGATTCTCAGCTTTTTTCACAGCGGGGAGGTAAACATGTGAGGAACTTTTTTGTGCTTGCGGATGCTATAAACTTTATCGAAGACAATATTTGCAATCAGCTTACCCCTCAGATGATAGCGGATTACTGCTATGTATCACTCTCAAGCCTGCAGAAGCTTTTTCGCTTTGCCCTGCATCGAAGCATCAAAGAGTATATAGACAAAAGGCGCATGTCCCTTGCGGCTCATGATATTTTAAGCACAGAAAGTTTAAGTCTATATAATGGTGTAAAAAGAAGTTGAGCCAAAGCTCATACCTCGGTTAAAATATAGTTGCTAACAAATACCAAACCGAGGAGGATGAACCATGGCTCAGTTTAATATTACTATAACCGAA
>JAAYMG010000174.1 GCA_012521525.1 Clostridiales bacterium
CCCTGGATATGACGCGCGCCTGCCTCAACGGCCGCAATGGAGTTTGCGACCGCACATCCGGTGTCATTGTGGCAATGGATGCCTATCTCTACGTCGATAACCTTTGCAACTTCGGCCGTGATCTCCTTTATCTCACTGGGGAAACACCCGCCGTTCGTATCGCAGAGCACGATGCATTTGGCCCCTCCGCGGCAAGCCGCTTTCAGTGTCTGCAGGGCGTATTCGGGGTTTGCCTTGTACCCGTCAAAGAAGTGCTCGGCGTCGTAGATGACCTCTCTTCCGTTCCTGCGCAAATAGCTTACCGTATCCTCGATCATCAGTAAATTCTCATCCAAAGTCGTTCCCAGGACATCGGTAACATGGAGGTCCCAGCTCTTTCCGAAGATGACCACTGTGGACGTCTCGGTCGATAGGAGAGAGGCAAGCATTATATCTTCTTCGGGCCGGATATTTTTGCGGCGCGTACTGCCAAAGGCCACGAGCACTGAGTTTTCCAGTTTGACGTCCCTGACTCTCTTGAAAAATTCGATATCCTTCGGGTTAGAGCCGGGGTTTCCCGCTTCGATGAAGCTTATGCCCAACCGGTCCAGCGCTTTAACTATGTTTATCTTGTCTTCGATGGAGAAGGAGATCCCTTCTCCCTGTGCCCCGTCACGAAGCGTGGAATCGAGAATATATGCTTTTTTTGTCATGTGCTGCTCCTCCCCGGTAGTCTAAACGTTTGCCAGGAGCTTGTTGACCCCGTTTATATATGCCTTGATGCTTGCTTCGATAATATCGGTGGAAACCCCGCGGCCTGTGACCGTATTTCCGCCGTTCTTCAGTTTCACCGTGGCTTCGCCCAAAGCGTCCTTGCCCTCGGTCACGGAACGCAGTGAGTAGTCTACAAGCTTGAATTCTTTTCCCACGATCAGGTTTATGGCGTTGAAAGCCGAATCGATCGGACCCGAACCTCGTGCCACGTTCTCGATTTTCTCGTCACCGGCTATCAGGGTGATCAGAGCGGTAGAGGAGACCGTGTTGCTGCTGTTGATGATAAAGCTTTCAAGCCTGTAGTGTTCGGACTTGACCTGCACGGATTGCCCGCCGATGAGTGCTTCTATATCCCGGTCGCTGACCACCTTTTTCTTGTCTGCCAGGCTTTTGAACATTTTAAAAGCCTCATCCAGTTTTTCCTGGGACAGTTCATACCCGAGCTCCTCAAGCCGGGTCTTGAAAGCATGCCTTCCCGAGTGTTTTCCGAGTACCATGAGGTTTTTGGGAATGCCTACCGACTCGGGGGTCATGATTTCATAAGTGGTCCGCTCGGCCAGGACTCCATGCTGGTGGATACCCGACTCATGGGCGAATGCGTTCGATCCGACAATGGCCTTGTTGGGCGGCATCTGTATGCCTGTTATTGCCTGCAGCAACCTGCTGGTCCTGTAAATTTGCTGAGTATTTATACCTGTTTTGGCTCCAAGGAAGTCGCCGCGAGTAGCTATCGCCATCACGACTTCTTCAAGGGAAGCGTTGCCGGCACGCTCTCCGATCCCGTTTACAGTGCATTCCACCTGTGTGACGCCTGCTCTGACCGCAGAAAGAGAGTTTGCTACAGCCATTCCCAGGTCGTTATGGCAATGCACCGACAGCTCTACTTTTTCTATTCCGCGCGTGTTGTTTTTGATGTAAGTGATCAGGTCATAGATCTCGGTGGGTGTGATATAGCCCACGGTGTCGGGTATGTTTATGACCGTAGCACCATTGTCGATGGCCGCCTCAATGACCTTTACAAGGAAGTCGGGGTCGCTGCGGCATGCGTCTTCCGCGGAAAACTCAACGTCGGAGACATATTTTCTAGCGTATGCGACCATCGCGGCCGCGTTCTCGACCACCTGTTCCGGACTCATCCTGAGCTTATACTGCATATGGACGGGAGACGTGGCAATAAAGGTATGGATCCTCGGAGCGACGGCCTGCCGCACTCCCTCGTATGCCGCATCGATATCCTTGGGGAGAGCCCTTGCGAGTCCGCAAACCACAGAATCTTTGATCTCCCTTGAGATGGCCTTTACCGATTCCAGGTCGCCCGGGGAGGCTATGGGAAAACCGGCCTCAATGACGTCGACCTTCAGCTTCTCCAATTGCCTGGCCATCTCCAGCTTTTCTTCAAGGTTCATGCTGCAGCCGGGCGATTGCTCTCCGTCTCTCAGAGTAGTGTCAAAAATCTTTATATGGTTTTTCATAGGCACCTCACTTGACCGCTGGTTTATTTATGCTCAGTACCGCACCCGTACTTGCGGAATGCACTAGTTCGCTGTATCGCTTCAGCCAACCTTTAAGCGGCGGCCTATCCGGCATTTTCCATGATGCCTTTCTCCTGTTCAGTACTTCTTCGGGCAAGAGGACGTCTATCGTCCCGTTGATGATATCTATCCTTATCCTGTCGCCGTCTTCGACCAGCGCGATCGGTCCCCCTTCGGCCGCCTCCGGTGAAACATGGCCGATGGCCGCACCCCTGGTAGCGCCGGAAAAACGTCCGTCCGTTATCAGGGCTACGCTCTTGTCAAGCCCCATGCCGACAAGAGCCGAAGTCGGGTTGAGCATCTCACGCATACCGGGTCCGCCTTTCGGACCTTCATACCGTATTACGACCACGTCTCCGGGCTTTATCCGGTTTCCGTGGATGGCTTCGATTGCCTGCTGTTCGCTGTCGAACACCCTTGCGGTACATTCAGATACCAGCATCTCTTCGGCAACTGCTGACCGCTTGACGACAGCCCCGTCGGGAGCCAGGTTTCCCCGGAGTATCGCTATCCCTCCTGTCGTGCTGTAGGGCCGGTCGACAGGCCTGATGACCGATGTGTCCATATTGCGGGCCTTTGCGATATTTTCTCCCGCCGATTTGCCGGTCACCGTGGGAAGGGAAGTATCTATAAGGGATTTTGATGCCAGCTCTTTCATGACTGCCTGCACTCCGCCGGCGTAATACAGGTCTTCGATGTGATGCTCGCCTGCCGGGCTGAGGCGGCACAGGTTTGGAGTCCTGGAGCTTATCGTGTTGATGATATCCAGATCCAGATCGATACCGCATTCATTCGCTATTGCCAGCAGGTGCAGAACGCTGTTTGACGAACAGCCAAGCGCCATGTCGACGGCAAGGGCGTTCATGAAAGCTCCTTCGGTCAGGATATCAAGGGGCCGGATATCATTTTCAAGCAGTTTCATTACCGCCATTCCCGATTTCCTGGCAAGCTGCAGGCGGGCCGAGCTCACGGCGGGAACGGTGCCGTTGCCCGGAAGGGCCATACCGATGGCTTCGCAAAGACAGTTCATGCTGTTTGCAGTGTACATGCCTGAGCATGAACCGCAGCCCGGGCAAGCGTTCTGCTCCAGGTCGGAAAGCTTTTCCTCGTCTATCAGGCCGGCTTTATAGGCGCCTACCGCCTCGAAGAGGGTCGACAGGTTGCAGCTTTTTCCGTCCAACCTGCCCGCAAGCATCGGTCCTCCGCTGACGACTATGGACGGGATGTTCAGCCTTGCGGCTGCCATCAGCATTCCGGGTACGATTTTATCGCAATTGGGGACCAAAACGAGCGCATCAAAGCAGTGGGCGATCGCCATGCTCTCAATTGAGTCGGCGATAAGCTCCCTTGAGGCGAGTGAATACTTCATGCCTTCGTGACCCATCGCAATGCCATCGCAGATGCCGATGGAGGGAAAGAGGACGGGGGTGCCGCCTGCCATCAGGACTCCTGCCTTGACCGCTTCGGCTACTTTGTCGAGGTGCGCGTGGCCCGGAACTATTTCACTGTATGCGGAACATATTCCCACAAGCGGTCTGGAAAGGTCCTCTTTCGTATAACCGAGAGCGTAAAATAAGGAACGGTTTGAAGCAGAATGCTCGCCGAAGGATATATACCCGCTACGATGCTTCATCTTATGATCCATATCGTGCACCCCTTATTTTTTCAGCCAGCTCATCATGCTGCGGAGCTTCGCACCTACCTTCTCGACGGGGTGCTCAGCTTCCATGCGCCTCATGGCGAGGAAGTTTGCCCGGCCTGCGGACCTGTTTTCAACAAGCCACTGGGATGCGAATTTTCCGCTTTGTATATCCTGCAGGATCTTCTTCATTTCCTTTCTCGTATCTTCCGTGATGACCCTGCGTCCGCTTACGTAATCGCCGTATTCAGCCGTGTCGCTGATCGAGTATCTCATAAATGAAAAACCGCCGCTGTTTATAAGGTCAACGATAAGCTTCATTTCATGGACGCACTCGAAGTATGCCATCTCGGGCGAATACCCGGCTTCAAC
>JAAYMG010000175.1 GCA_012521525.1 Clostridiales bacterium
AAGCCACTTGTCGTTTCGACGTGGGGTTCCCTCGGCGCGCGGGAGATGAACAAAAAAATAGCCGAGTTTATAGCTTTGGAGGCAAAGACCGACCGGTTCTACCATATCCACGCTACAGGCAGATTCGGTTGGAGATGGATGCCGGATTACGTCAGGAAACTCGGTGTAGACCTGTCGGAACACACGAATATCGATATGCGGGAATATATATATGATATGCCCGTCGTGATGGCGGCGGCGGACCTGGTCATTTGCAGGGCGGGAGCCTCGACCCTGAGCGAGATCATTGCGTCTGCGACCCCGGCCATCATCGTTCCCTCGCCGAATGTGGCCGAAAACCACCAGGAAATGAATGCCCGTGCACTTGAGAAGGTTGGCGGTGCCGTTGTGATCCTTGAAAAGGATTGCACCGGAGCGAAACTCTATGAAATGGCGACCAAAATGCTGGAGGATAAAAACCTTCTGGAATCCATATCTTCGAAATTGAGGGAGATCGCGGTACTCGATTCCGCAGAACGGATTTATTCTGTTATTTGCTCACTTTACAGGGACAAAAAGAAAAACGCGTAAAAAATCCAAAAATTAACCGATTCCAAGGTATTCGCATATGATGTTTTGAGCGTAACCCAACACGCGCAAAACAGTAGGCGTACCGGTTAATGGGACGCCGGAATGCGGAGGAATCCTATGGATACGTTTGTAATCGGCGGGGGAAACCGGCTGTACGGAACCACCAGGGTACAGGGAGCAAAAAACAGTGTGTTGCCAATACTTGCAGCCTCAATTTTGAACGGTGGGATTTCGGAAATAAGCAATTGTCCGGATCTGACCGATGTCACTTGCACTCTGCGAATATTGCGGCATCTCGGCTGCGAGGCGTATCGCGACGGAGATGTCATATACGTAGACTCCTCCGGTATGAACAAAAACAGCATTTCAGACCGGCTGATGCGTGAGATGCGGTCCTCGATCATATTCATGGGGGCTATACTCGCACGGACCGGAAGCGCTATCATCAGCTACCCGGGCGGATGCAACCTTGGCGCCCGTCCTATCGACCTCCACCTGTGGGCCCTGAGGGAGCTTGGCGCCACGATCGACGAAGTGGGCGGATATATCGTCTGCAAGGCCGACAAGCTCGTTGGCAAAGACATATACCTGTCGATACCGAGTGTGGGGGCTACGGAAAATATCATGCTTGCAGCCACTGCGGCTCAAGGGACCACAAGGATACATAATGCCGCCAGGGAGCCTGAAATCGCCGATTTGCAGGCTTATCTGCGGGCGGCGGGAACAAATGTGACCGGTGCGGGAACTTCTACCATCCAGATCGAAGGCGGGAGCCGTCTGCGTGACGTGAAACACCGGATCATACCGGACAGGATCGTTACGATCACTTATATGGCTGCCACGGCGGCGGCGGGCGGAGAAGTGACTATTGAAGGCGTTGAGCCGCAACACATATCTGCAGTGACATCCGTGATGCGTGAGGCAGGCTGCGTGATCCGCGAAGAGCGTGACAGGATCCATATAAGATCCGACCGAAGGCTTCGTGCCGTAAAACCGATCAGGACCATGCCATATCCGGGATTTCCCACGGATGCACAGTCACCCCTGATGGCTGTCATGTGTACTGCTGAGGGAACAAGCGTCTTTGTCGAAAACATCTTTGAGAACCGCTACCGCTGCGCAAGCGAGCTGATGCGGATGGGAGCGGATATCCGCATAGAGGGCAGAGTGGCCGTGGTATGCGGAGTGCCGAAGCTTTATGGGACCAAAGTCGCCGCAACCGAACTGAGAGGCGGTGCCGCTCTTGTGATCGCTGCCCTGGGTGCCGAAGGAGAATCGGAAGTGTCGGGCATAGAGCATATTGAACGGGGATATGAAAAGCTCGATGTGGTGTTGAAAGGACTTGGTGCAAATATTGAAAGGAAAACAGTCAGCGTACCGGAGGAATAGCAAATCATGGCGATGAGGAAGAGTAAGGACGGGAGGGGAAGAACATCCGTCAGAAGCCGCGGCGGGCCGGGGTGTCTGTCGGTCATTTTCCTTATCCTTTTCGTCCTTGCCGCCGCGGCTTCCACCGTCGCCATTTTTTTCAAAATCAGGCGTATCGAGGTGGTCGGAAACCAGCGCTATACCTTCGATCAGATATGCTCGTCGGCGGAGATAGAAGTTGGGGACAACCTTATCTTCTTAAACAAGTTCGAAAAAATAAGCAATATCTTCTCAAGGCTTCCATATGTCGATGAAGTGAAGATGAGCCGGCGGCTGCCGGACACTCTCCTCATAGAAGTAAAGGAATGCGTGGCCGTAGCCGCGTTTGATGACGGGGACGGTCACTGGCTGATATCGGAAGACGGAAAAGTGCTCGAGCGGGTCAGACTGCTCCCGAAGGAGCACCTGATCCGGATCGAAGGGGCGGGCCTGAAAAGCCCGCAGCCCGGAAAAAAAGCAGGCATCGGAGGGGATGAAGAGGACGGGGAAATGAAATTCAGCGCAATGGTTGAAGCATTGAGAGCCATCATGGATTCAACGATCGCGGAGGATGTGGACATGCTCGATATCGGGAAGGTCTACAACGTAGAGTTTCATTATCTGGGGCGTTTCAAAGTCAGGCTTGGAATGCCCGAACACCTGGATTACAAGATCGATTGCCTCAAAGAGATCGTAAACGGATATCTGGGCCCCGGAGACAAAGGCACGATCGACCTTTCCGAGCTTATGGACGGCAAACCTGCCAGGTTTATTCCGGAAAACCAATAAACATATGGAAAACGATGTTTTTGCCAGAAAAAATTTAATGAAGTATTGACCTTGGCGCGCAAAAAAGGTACACTATGCTTATATAACAGCTTATTATTACGGCATTTGTGGGATTAACAGTCGAATTTTGACGCGGATGCGTTGGATTTGCGCGCCGGAATGATAATCAGGAGGAAGTAAGAATGGCGTTTGACTTGGATATTGGGACAGATACAGTCGTAAATATAAAAGTAATCGGTGTGGGCGGCGGAGGAAACAACGTCGTCAATCGCATGATCAATACAGGAATGCGTGGCGTGGAGTTCATTGCCATAAACACGGACAAGCAGGCCTTGAGAGCTTCCAGCGCGACTCAGAAGATACAGATAGGAGAAAAACTCACAAGGGGACAGGGGGCCGGTTCGGACCCGGAAGTAGGCCGGAAGTCCGCCGAAGAGAGCCGCGCTCTAATAGCGAAAGCTCTGGAAGGCACCCATATGGTATTCATAACAGCCGGTATGGGAGGCGGGACAGGCACGGGCGGTGCTCCCGTCGTTGCGGAAATCGCTCATGAAATGGGTATACTAACTGTCGGAGTAGTTACAAAGCCTTTCAAGTTTGAAGGCAAGGTGCGTATGGACCGTGCACTTGCCGGGATCGAAGAGCTCCGCAAGCGCGTCGATTCACTGGTTGTCATTCCAAATGAACGCCTGAAACATGTTTCGGAGCAGAAAATCACATTCCTCAATGCCTTTGAGATCGCCGACGACGTACTGCGTCAGGCTGTCCAAAGCATTTCGGACCTCATAAAGGTGCCCGGACTGATAAATCTCGACTTTGCGGACGTCACCGCAGTTATGCAGAATGCGGGATTTGCTCACATGGGTGTCGGCCGTGCCGCCGGAAAAGGAAAGGCGGAGGAGGCGGCAAGGACGGCCGTTCAGAGCCCGCTCCTCGAAACTTCCATCAACGGCGCAAGAGGTGTGCTGGTAAACGTGACGGGATCTATAGATCTTGCCCTTGAAGACGTTGAAATAGCGGCAAATCTCGTGCAGCAGGCGGCTCATCCGGACGCAAACATCATATTCGGCGCCTCATTTGACGAATCGCTTGAGGACGAGCTCAGGATCACCGTTATCGCGACCAACTTTGACAACGGGACGGGCAAGGCTGAAAACCTCTACTCCGAAGTGAGCAAGGTCGCCACGAGTGCGCCTCCGGCGGCCGAGAAAGTAGAAACTGTCAGCGCCGATGCGCAGGATGAGGAAGAAGACCCGTTTGATAAAATATTCCAGATATTCAACAAGAAGTGAGCGGATGCTATTGTCCAGTAAAAGAAGGCTGACTGCGGCCGTTATCGTAATGGCACTGGTTTTTATGTTTTCATCATGCAAAAGCACAGGCACGGATAACGGGGCAACAGCCGCGCCGACTGCAAGTCCCCGACTTGAACGATTTTATAACGGAGCTTACGGCATATCAGTGACCATACCCGATGGGTGGATCATAGCCGGCATCAACGAAACCAATATGACGGGCACGCCTGAGAGATCCGCGGACCCTGACGCCCTGGAAATAACACCTTACGATGACGCCGGTTCCGGCATACAGCTTATTGAGCTATGGAGCCGCGCGGATTCCGCAGACAAAGAGCATGCGTCGCTGATGGTCTACATCGAAGTTTACGACGGACTGGACGAGCAGACTTATCTCGGGGCATTCGAAGAAGCCTATGCGGGATATTTCGACGGCTATTACTCCACGCTCGTGTCGAGGGAAAATGCAGACATCGGCGGGAAAGCATTTACACGACTGCAGTATCTTACGCGGCTTCCTGACAGTGATGACGAATATTATGAAGAGTACTATATCCGCAAACTTCAGGAAGGCGAGTTCCTTGTGCTTTGTGTCACCTACTGGGCCGGAAACCAGGTTTCCCGGGAAGATGCGGTCACATCTTTGAAATTTGTAGAAACCGAAACTTAAGCGTTGTTATGCGTTTGCATCGCGCGTGATTGTACCTGGTTTCTTTGTTTGATATCGTTCCAGGTTTCTTTGATATCGCATGGTTTCTGATGAATAGCGTTTTATGACTGTTTGGACAAAACAACAGGGACGATCACTCCGATCGACGGAATGTGATCGTCCCGGTTTTTATGTTTTCCGGTCACTTGTGCTGCGATATATCATTTCCGGCTATATACCAAAGGAAGCACTGATCATCCTTCTTTGGCATATTACTACGTTTCGTGTATCATATAGCAGAGAGTCATCAGGCTGTCGTCAAAGTGTACGTTTTCGACCTTAAGGGAAACGTCCTCGGGGCGCAGATCACGGTTGGTAAAGTTCCATATTCCCTTAATTCCCAGCTTTTCAAGGCGGGAAGCCATCTCGACGGTGTCGGCGGACGGGACTGTCAGGACAGCCAGTTCGGGAGGGTCGGATCCGACGAAGCTTTCGAGCGTATCGATGTGATAGACGGGGATGTTGTTGATTTTCGAACCGACTGTTCCCGGGGCGACATCGAAGGCGGC
>JAAYMG010000176.1 GCA_012521525.1 Clostridiales bacterium
GATCAAGCCAAAAGAACCGTCCCCGATGTCTTTTTTGAATTCTGTAAAGGTTTCAGGTTATACTATATACTGGATAACGGCTTTTAGATGTATTCGGGCAGATAGTATATCAGATTTCGACAGCAAGGAGTCAATGATATGAACGGAAACGCTGAATTGTTGAATTTCATTTATCAAAACTCCCAGATGGGCGTCCATACATTGGAGCAGCTGATAGATATCGTCGAGAATGAAGAATTCAAGCGGCACCTGGAATCCCAGTACAGGGAGTACCAGGATATCCATCGCGCAGCCAAGGAAGCTCTCAACAAAAACGGCTATGACGAAAAGGGTATCGGAGCGTTTGACAAGATTAAAACCTATTTGATGATAAATATTCAGACACTGACCGACAGATCGGCATCACACATTTCTGAGATGCTTATCATAGGAAGCAACATGGGTATCATCAACGCTATAAAAAACTTGAAAAAGTACAAGGACGCTGAACCTGATATCAAAAATCTCATGGAAAGGCTGCTCAGGTTCGAGGAAAACAATATCCAGCAGCTAAAAGCCTTCTTATAGTTGCAGCTTCATTTTTTAAATTTCCATTGTCATTAGACTATATAAGCGACACTTTACTTTTGAGTCCGTCAACTAACTGCCTTCCATAAATGACTTAAGGGCTGCTCCTCCGACCCGGAGGAGCAGCCCCTTTGCTGCAGTCATAACACTTCTGAGATCGCCAGCAATGCGATACCCAGCATGACAAGCAAGATCATCAAGTACTGTGCGCGTGTAAGTTTCTCTTTCAGGAAAATCCTTGACAGCAGCACGGAAAATGCGCTGTATGATGCTATTACCGGGGCCGCTATTATGGCGTTTTTGGCCATCGCGAATACATAAAAGAATTGTCCGGCTGTCTCGAATATTGCCGCGATTCCCCTGTCCTTTTCTTTGACCAGGCTTATCTTTTCTTTCTTTGCTGCCAGGTAAATCATCGCCAGGATCGCGACTATAAAGAAGGTGAACTCATAAGCCAGCAAAGCCTGATCTTCGCCTATCAGCGCCAGCTCATCCAGATATATAGCGTCGGCAAAGGTACCAAGACCGTCGATTATGCAGTATAGGATCGGGAATATGATCGCTACGAATCCGATTCTGTACTTGCGATCCTTCTCATCCAACGGAGCAGCCTTATCCGACAGATATTTCTCCAAAAACGCAAGAGCAACGATACCCGTTGTGATCAGCACGATCGAGCTTACCTCAAGGGCGCTGAGTGCGTGAGTGAAAAATATGTAGATCAATATGGTAGTTACTGCGCCCGAAGAGTTTTGGATCGGCGAGGATATTGACAACTCAATGTATCTGAGTCCGAAGTAACCTATTGCCATGGACAGGATGTATAATGCCGAAACCGGGAAATACGTTACCATGTAGATGGGTGAAAAAGATATATTGTTTATAAGCATATACCCAATCGCGTGTATTCCCATTACTACGCCGACCATTATGACTGTTTTTATATGGCTCGATTTTTCGTTCGGGTCATTTCCCTTCTTATAAAACAGATCGGCGAAAGCCCAGGAAAGCGTAGTCAATATTGAGTGTACCAACCACATAGATTTATTCCTTTCGTTAGCTTAGAGTAGAGCCTAATTGCTTTTGCGTGCACGATCGGCGTATTAATATTCACATATCGGGCCATATCGAGCGCAAAGCAATACTTTTTTATTATACATATTGTTGAACAGGATGCAATAGAAAAATAAGAGATCCTTAAAAATTTTTAAGGATCATATCGATAAGCGGATTTTGAGACATTAGCTACCAAAATTAAATTTTCACACGGATAAAACTAATTAAATAAAACTAATTAGTACAGATTACTATAGTGTTCCTTTTTTCGATAGCATAAATCAAGGACTGCGCTCAAACCTGTCAGAGCATCAATATAAACGCACATAAGTACACTACTCAGCGAATCATTCGCGCAAAACATAAAATAACTTGATAATCGAGCTAAGGAAAATCACGCCAGCAACTATATGTATCTTAAGAATCAAAAGGGCCGCAATATCGCTCCAGCAAGTACTTTTTCAACGGCGAATCAGAGATCACCTTTATTGCTTCATCCCAGTATCCATAGAAAAACTTATTTCGTTCGGATTCATTGATTAGCGAACGCCAGCATTCATGCAGTGATTTACCTGTCATGTGTCGAAGTCCCGGTGAAAAATACAACTTATCCTCTGTCAAATAGTTAAGATCGACATTCCGGGAATGCGATAAATGAATTACCCGATAATCCTGTATCGTCAGATCCGAATTCAACTTCTTAGGAGTAGTCATTTTCGCCAATAATGTTATCCTCAATAGTTGATATAAAGGTTCATAACCGAGATCAGCAAGGCCAAATGAGCCCTCATCCCTCATATCAAACGGAACGTCTTTTATTTTTCTCAGTTTTGCCAAGACGCTTGAATATCTTCTCAATCTTTCATTTCCGATAATCCCGCCGTATTTATTCAAGTCGTTTTCATCACTATAAGTTTCAGTAAACTTCCATTCGATCAATAACTGGGTAATCACTCCGTCTATTTTAGCTAAAATAAAAGCGTCGACGCTCGTTCTTTGTTGCCCTCTTTTTCCTCCAACTTCATTGATTGGAGACTTAAGTGGACCAACCCATTCGAAGACAACGTTTCCCTTATCATTATAAATCCTTCCGTCAACATCAACTCCGGCAGGAAATGGGATCACTTCTTCCACGTTTAGCCCGAAATGGTTTAGAAACATTACTAAATCATGTGTATTTTCAGTTTTCCCCAGGTTCCCCAGCACGTTGATGCAAGCAGCTTCACTGCTTACAGGGCTTATATGATCCTTATGAAGCACAACTTCCGGGTCAATGTTTTCAAGGATGGATTCATCAAAAAACTGCTTATTCGCCCATTTTGACTGGTATCCTTTACTTAATACTGCACCGCTGCTATTCATTGTTTTCACGACCTCCTATTTGTGGATCAAGCAGTCGAGTTTTCCACTATTATTAAAACAGGCAGCATTAAAAGCTATCTGCATTTTCACATACCAGGAAAATCTTCAAGCGATCTGAAGAATTGAACGATACCATCATCGGTCAATTCAGATGTAAGGAGCCTTCCTGACAGGTCAGCAACCTGCCAGACCCCTTCCTCCCTGCTCACAATCAACATTTCACTGTCCCATCTGTCGTAAGTTCCATTATCATATAGTATTTCATGATACTCCGGAGGCAAAATATACTCGTTATTTCGGTCCAGTACGCAAAACTTGCCGTTTTGAACTCCGATCGCGCTGCAATTATCAAATACGAACAGTCCATCTTCAAGATAATCATATATCGGGGGGATCACAAATTCTCCGTTCCCATTGACATAACCATATTTGCCGTTTACTCTGGCCCGTACGATATCGGACCATTCGAAATCGAGCCTTTCTTCGAAGATAAAGTCGGTTATGGTTCCTATATAAGGTTTGGCAATAGCCCAATTATTGTTGTCTCCCATCACAGCGATAGCTTCATCGTTCCACCCGCCAACTGACAAGTATTCGGTGTACAGTGCATATTCAAATTCCTTATCCATGAAGCCCCATTTGCCGTCTTTCCTGACGGGTATGATCCCATGATAGAAACATTCCCCCATATCTTCATAAATCGGCTCAAGCTTTACTTCTGCCGTCAGAAACTCTACCATTCCCCATCGCAAGCAAGGTTTGATATCCGGATAGGCATTTAGATCAACTCTCCCGGCCCTTGCGATCTTGCTGCAGATTTCGTCCGGTATATCCTGATATCCTTCATCAGATACAAGTACTGCAAAGGGAAATAATGTCCATAGATGCATGCTGCTATCATAATCAGGATATTTGTCAGGATGCAGCATATAGCTGTCATCCTCCCGATCAAATGGGATCCCGCCTAATATGAATGCATCTACGCACTCCTCCATCTCCCGGCATTCCCCGTTCTTAACAGCCAGTATCTTATTCCTTTCTATAAATCCAAGATGAAAATCAGTATACACATTGTCGATAAAAAGGCAGTTTACTTTCATATCAACAGATCCCTCACTAATGTAAATCTGAATAAGTACAGGATCTCCAAACAACAATAAGCGGTAAGCTGTATACTATAGCGGTTGCGGTAAGCCGTATACTATTCTGTTTCTTTCTTTTTTCTGAACCAACTGGCCGTTTTTACCCCTTTTTCGTTCATATGGGCGACCCAGACATTTTCCGGTCTTCCATCATACCCAAGAACATAGCGAAACAGAAACCCGAAAACACTCCCTATTCCCTTCTTTACATAGTCATCCTTTCCCTTTTCAAAGGGCGGGATTTTTTCGGAATAGTATGCTATAAAAGAGATCACAGGAGGGACCTTAAGATAATCATTTGCAAATATAATATGGCCCAGCAGCTCGGGATCGGTGAGTGTCTGCATAATGAGGTCTTTATACATGCTGTCTGTGGCCCAGAATGTCTTGAAGGATTTGTATACCTTCGAGTACTCATTATCAAACCGTTCGATGATCTCATTTGCAGAAATATTAAGCATGCATCCTCCATAATCATGAATTTAATAATATATATGACACTCGTATTATAACGCTGACAGGAAATGATTGCAAGCAGGTTTTTCAAAATCAGACAATTTATTCACTGTTCGTGATCTTCATATGGACAGGATTTCGATCTTATAAGAAGCGGTGTAAACCTCACGCAGGGCTACAATGGTGACCTGACAAGCCGCCGGGCCGGATCGATCGGCGGCCGGATGGTCAAAAAGATGATCCAAGCCTATGAGGAGGGACTCAAATAACCAGGCTGTGATAAACCAAGCATATAGCTCCGGTCAAATCTATATAAGAAAAGAAACCTTAAAAGCTCCGAAACCGTTGAAACTCAACGTTTTCGGAGCTTTATGTCGGAGTCGCAAATTAATTATTTACGGATTTGAACGTTCGACGATCAAGAAAATGAGCCCGAATTGCCGGCAAAACCCGTCAACTGACATCAGTTTTTGAAAATCGGATGATGGGATTGCGCGCGGCTGTGACTTCGTCAACACGACGCACCGGTGTGTTGTGCGGCGCCTCTTTCAGAAGCTCAGGCGAGGTCTTCGCCTCTTCCGCAATTTTCAGCATCGCCGATACGAAGGCATCGAGCGTATCAACGCTTTCCGTTTCCGTGGGCTCGATCATAATGGCATCATTGATCGTGAGCGGGAAGTACACTGTCGGCGGATGAAAACCATAGTCGATGAGACGCTTTGCTATGTCCATCGTCGTCACACCGTTTTCATTTTCAAGTCCGCCCAGCACAAACTCATGTTTGCACATCCTGTCAATAGGTAGTTTATACGTGCCCTTGAGCGCGTTCATCAGATAGTTTGCGTTTATGACCGCGTTTATGCTGACATTTCTAAGCCCTTCAGCCCCCATTGAAAGAATATATGCGTAAGCTTTTAAGCACACCGCAAAGTGCCCATAGAAGCTTTTGACCTTGCCTATCGAGTGCGGTCTGTCATAGTTCAAAGTATATTTGTCGCCATGCTTCTCCACGACAGGCACCGGCAAAAACTTAGCCAGGTCCTTCCTGACACCGACGGGACCGCTGCCCGGACCACCTCCGCCGTGAGGGGTGGAGAATGTCTTATGCAGATTAAGGTGGATGATGTCGAATCCCATGTCACCCGGTCTTGTAATACCCAATATGGCGTTTGCGTTGGCTCCGTCGTAGTACATCAGCCCGCCCGCGGCATGGACCAGGTCGCATATCTCTTTGATATTCGGCTCAAAGAGTCCCAAAGTGTTCGGATTTGTCAGCATCATGCCGGCAACATCGTCACCCAGGACTTTCCTGAGCTTTTCTATATCCACATCACCGTGCTCGTTCGACTCTACCTCGATAACCTCAAATCCGAGTACTGCCGCACTGGCGGGATTTGTTCCATGGGCGGAGTCCGGTACGATTATCTTTGTTCTCTTTGCGTCTTCGCCCCGCTCCCTGTGATAGGCCTTCATGATCATTAGCCCAGTCAGTTCGCCATGGGCTCCGGCAGCCGGCTGCAGAGTCACTTCATACATGCCCGTTATCTCTTCGAGCGCTTTCCGCAGCTCATACATCACTTCCAGCGCCCCCTGGACTGTCTCCTCTGGCTGTAACGGGTGTATGTTCATGAATCCTTCGTAAGATGCAACGACTTCGTTGATCTTAGGGTTATATTTCATCGTGCAGGAACCAAGCGGGTAAAAACCTGTATCGACACAATAATTCTTTGATGACAGGTTGGTATAATGCCGCACTATATCGACTTCGCTCACTTCCGGCATATTCAGAGGAGCAGTACCAATAAACTCCTTAGGTATCAGTTCGTCGATCGGAAGGGTGTCTACATCGCATTTGGGAAGACTATATGCCCTGCGCCCCTCACGTGACAATTCAAATATCAGCTTATCATAAGCTCTCACGCCATACCACTCCCCTCTTTTGCAGCCGTACTGAGCATGGTTTCAACAAGCTTATCGATTTCTGCCTTGGTTCGCTTTTCTGTAACACAAATAAGTAAACTGTTGCGATACTCAGGGTAGTCCCTGTACAACTGGTAGCCGCCCAAAATCCCTGCACCCAGCAGGTCATTGTTTACGACCGCAGGTTCGACAGGTCCGGTTACGGCAAACTCCATAAAGAACGGCTTATCGAACAGCGGTTTATATACACCGCTTTCAGTCAGTTTTCTATATGCATAGTGGGCTTTCTGGACACATTGCGTTGCGACTTCCTTCAGGCCGTGTTCGCCCATCGTAGCCATATAAATGGCTGCCGCAAGCGCATTCAAACCCTGGTTTGAGCAGATGTTCGACGACGCTCTGCTCCTCCTTATATGCTGCTCCCTTGCCTGGAGTGTCAAAACGAAGGCACGCTTGCCGTCGATGTCCTTTGTCTGCCCCACTATCCTTCCGGGCAATCTGCGCATAAGCTTTTCGCAGGTTGCAAGAAACCCTACGTACGGACCGCCGAAATTCAGGCTGTTACCCAATGGCTGACCTTCGCCGACGGCTATATCCGCGCCATATTCCGAAGGCTTTTTCAGTATGGCAAGCGATATAGGATCTACATAGCTGATAAACAGTGTCTTGCTGCCGTTCAAAAGTTCTCCGACAGCATCCATGTCTTCGACTATCCCGAAAAAGTTCGGGCTTTGAACGATGACTGCGGCCAAATCACTGTTGCCGGCAAGCAGCTCCTTCAGCCGGACCAGATCCGTAACACCGTTATCCATGTCGATTTCAATAATATTAAACCCGCAAAGGTCCATGTAAGTGCCCAGTACTTTCCGAACCTCGGGGTTTACAGTTTTCGATACCGCTATCGTATTTCTTCGCGTACTGTCAACAGCCATCTTTGCGGCTTCAACGCAGGCTGTAGCACCGTCATACATGGACGCGTTGGTTGCATCCATCCCGGTGAGGTTGCAGATCATGGTCTGGTATTCAAAAATTGCTTGCAGGGTTCCCTGGCTAATCTCCGGCTGGTAAGGAGTATAGGAAGTATAGAACTCCGACCTGGATACCAGCTGCCCCACCACCGCCGGGATGTAATGGTCGTATGCTCCCGCGCCCAAGAAGCAGACAAGATCGTCCAAGCTGCTGTTTTTCCTGCTCAGCGCTTTCATTTTTCGAACAAGTTCCTGTTCGGAAAGAGCCTCGGGAAGGTCCAATCCGCCCTTAAGCATGAGCTCCCCGGGAACATCGCCGAACAAATCCTCCGATGATGTGAGCCCCAACTTATCCAGCATGCGGGCGAGGTCGGCCTCAGTGCCGGGAATGTATCTGTGCATTTCAATTCTCCTCACTGAGATATTCCTTGTAAGCAGCGGCATCCATCAGTTGATCGAGTTCGGTGTCATCCAGCATATCCACCGCAATGATCCAGCTCCCGTATGGATCCTCGTTGATCATTTCCGGGGAATCCTCAAGTTCCGTATTGACTTTCAGCACTGTCCCGGAAACAGGCAGATAAATGTCCGACGCAGCTTTTACAGACTCGATTACCGAGAACACGTCCCCTGCTTTCAGTGTATCGCCCACTTCGGGCAATTCCACATAAACGATATCACCCATCGCGTCCTGTGCATAGTCGGTTATACCTATATAAGCAGTGTTGCCGCTTACTCTCACCCACTCGTGCTCCTCGGTATAGTAAAGGCCTTTCTTGATCTCCATAAAAGTACCCCCTCATTTTTTATAACTTTTTGTATAGAAATTGCGCTTTATTACTTTCGCTTTCAAGACTTTTTTCCTTATTTGAATGCCGATTTCAGTTCCTAATGCGGAGTGCCCGATATCGACCATTGCCAATCCGATATTCTTTTTCAGTGTCGGGGAGTTATACCCGGTAGTTACGAACCCTATGACCTCATCATCAGACAGCACATCATATCCGTGCCGCGGGATCCCGTTTTCCGTCATTTCGAAGCCTACGATCCTGCGGGTCAACCCTTCTTCCTTTTGCCTCTTCAGTGCGTCCCTGCCGATAAAATCACCTTTATCGAGCTTGACGAACATCCCGTAACCGGCCTCAAGCGGTGTGATATGTTCTGACAGCTCGTTTCCGTAGAGCGGAAGGTTCGCCTCAAACCTCAGCGTATCCCTGGCTCCGAGACCGCAGGGCTTCAATCCCTTTTCGGTACCCGCTTCCAGGAGTTTCTCCCATACAAATAGAGCGTCTTCGTTTCTAAGGCAGATTTCAAATCCGTCCTCGCCGGTGTAGCCGGATCTCGAGATCATGCACGTCTTTGACGAACATTTTACACCATCAATGAACCTGAAAAATCCAATGTCCTTAAGGTCTGCATCCACAAGCTCATTCAGGATCTCTTCCGCTTTAGGCCCCTGTACTGCTATCAGAGACAGTTCACCGGACCTGTCTTTGATCACAACATTATATGGGGCCGCTTGCTCTCTCATCCATTGTATATCTTTATCTATATTTGAGGCATTTATGACTGCCATGAACCTGTCTTGTTTGAGTCTATATACTATTATATCGTCAACAACACCTCCGTCGGGATAGCACATAAAGGTATAAAGCATCTGGTTGTCTTTGATCGATGATACATCATTGGTAACGAGGTTTTGCAGGCAGCTTTCAGCATCGGGTCCCGTAAACTCTACCTCACCCATATGCGACACGTCAAAAATGCCGGCATATGTGCGCACCGCTTCATGCTCAGCTATTATCCCTTCATATTGGATGGGCATTTCCCATCCCGCAAAATCGACCATTTTTGCTCCGAGACGCGTATGGGCATCATACAGCGGTGTCCTTTTCAGATCGGCCATTTCGAACCCCCCTCTTCCATATATTTTCATGCTCATTTTATCACGATTGATCTCAAAAAAACAAGGGCGAATCTTCTAAATGTCCACGTACGGTGGACATTTAGCCTATTCCCCCTGGTATTTTCCAATTATTTTTATATTCCTGTTTTTTTATAAAATCTGTTGATAGTGAATGCCCGAAATTCATAACTTCACTTTGATCGGTCGATAGCAGTGACCTATGGGACCCGGTTATTTGCTAGTTTCCCATTTTCCCACCCTTTTTATTACATAGGGTACAAGACATCATCAAGAATACTGCATGCTATCATATAAGATAGAGTACAGGTCACTTTAAAATGCTTAGCAAAAATTGCAGCATGGTCGGGAAGAAAAGGATGACCGAAAATAATCGGGCTGTCTGCATGATGGCGATCTTGGGCGTATCACCGCCAATGTCCTCCGACAAGAGAGCCATTTCCTGAACCCCTCCCGGTGTCGAGGACAGCATGCTGGTCATCAGGTCCAGCTTTGCAACTTTATGCAGCAGCAGTGAAACCAGAAAAACGAAAAAGAATATTCCGACAACCAATATGATCAAAGGTATGCCGAGGTCTCCCATATGCGCAAGTCCTTCACGGTCAAGTTGTATGCCGATGAACGCACCCGAGAAGATTTGCATACCCAGGCGCAGTTTCTTCGGGAAAGGCATCCTTCCGTTGAACACACAGAATGCGGCCGACGCAAGCATTGCTCCGACCATCGCACCCGCGGCTAATCCTATGTAATGAACCAGGGTTCCGCTGACCGTAGCAGCTATCAGCATGATAATAAAGTTCTTAGTGTTCAGCTTTGATTTGGATCTTACATCGGCAATGGCCCTTCCGGCCATCGGTTTTGCTTCATTGCGATCGTCCGAAAAAGCACCCACACTTTCCGGGCTTTCATTCGGGAGGTTTACAGATATCTCCGGGACCCGGACAACATCGACCCTAACATCATCCATATCGGAATCTGAATCAGAATTGCTGTATTCGACGCTTACTGCCTTTTTGTCACGTCCCTGCCTGCCGTCTTTTGTGTTTTTGATCTTACGGAAGATCGGCGGCATGAATATAAAAATGGTAAGCAATCTGCACAACTGTATAATTGCAACGTATGCGGGATTTGCGCCAAGGTCGGTGGATATTATCGCCATGTCGCTCACTCCGCCGGGCGCTGAAGCGAAAAGCGCCGTCGCCAGATCCAGATCGCTGAAAACATACATCAGTGTACCAAAGGTAATGTTTAGGACGACCATGCTCAATAACAGCAAAATCGTCGGGAAAATGATCTTTTTCATGGCAAGCAGATCTTCACGCCCTATTTGGCTTCCGATCATGGCACCGCCAAGGATTTGAAGCGGGAAGCGCAGTTCCGGATAAAAAACAGCCTTTTCGGTGACCAGGTTCAGCAAAATCACAGCGACCATCGAGCCGACCATGCCGCCCACCGGAAGTTTCAGTTTGTATCCTATGATCCCTCCGGCCGCGGCCACCAACAGCGTAAGCGCAAAGAACAGTATCATACAAAGCACCAGATAACTTCTCTCATCAAAATCTCCCTTTATTCGAAATAGCAAACCAATATAAGTTTACATTATATCGTGATAAAATCAACTGTTCTTTTTTCGCTCATGATCAAATTGCTATCAGTTTATGTGTATTAGTTGATTCAAAATTCAAAACGGTATATATTGTACTTATATCGAACCACAATGTCAGCAGCATCAAAGCAGAGGCGGTCACGATAAATATATGGGAATAGTCTTTCTGCCCGCCAGCAGAATATTAGATATTTGCGGCAGATAATTACGGTATACATATGAGGATCGCTGCTTTGATGTAGAAGGCAAGGCTTAGGATCAGAATTATAGCTAAACGGGGGATGCTTTATGGACAGGATAGATCCGCAAAGATTCAAAGAATTCAAGGAAATCCGCGACCGCCAATGGGAAAAAATGTGGGATGAGATCATATCGGAGGGCATCCGGGTCTGTTATCTTTGGGAAGGCGAAGCGCCCGGGTGGAACCCCGAAGCGACCGGAAGCCAGCCAAGGATAGCACTGTACCCCGTCAAGGACAAAAATCGCGGGACCGTGATCATCTGCGCAGGCGGCGCTTTTATATTCAAGTCGTTCAACGAGGCAAAGCCGGTAGCGGAATACTTCCACAAGGCAGGACTCAATGCCGCAATCCTGGATTACAGGGTGCAGCCGCATCCGCAGGAAATATGCTGCAGAGACGGATTGAGAGCAATCCGGTTCTTAAGAGCCAATGCCGGGATTTTCGGTATCCCCGCAGATAAAATAGCGATCGGAGGTTTTTCGGCCGGAGGAATGCTGTCAGCATATACGGCAACCCGATTCGATTACGGTGATCCCGAATCCGACGACCCTGTTGAAAGAGTCTCCAGCAGACCTGACGCCGCGCTCATCCTTTACGGCGCCATGTCTCCTGCTTCCTTCGGCACAGGCGGCCTTGGGTACGATATCAAAAAGCAGAATGAGATCGCGCAACTCGACAATGTGAAAAATCTGCGTCACGATTGCCCGCCATTCTTCATATTCCAGACGCATGAAGATGATCCAAGATCCGCCATGAACTTTGGAAAGGAGCTTGCCGACAGGGGTATCCCATTCGAGGTCCACACATTTGCGAAGGGTCCGCATGGCGGCGGTCTTTACAACGGAAAGGACGATACTCCTGACTTCCCCCATACTGCCCGGTGGGCGGAACTGGCCGTCGAGTGGCTTGTTGAACTGGGATTTTAGTTCTCTTCCAGCCTATAAAATGACCTCCTGAAAAGGAGGTCTGATTTTATGCCAGA
>JAAYMG010000177.1 GCA_012521525.1 Clostridiales bacterium
ATACCAGGCTTTCTCCGATCACCCAAACAGCCAGCCCGAATGCAACTACGACCAGAAAGACCAAAACGAACAACGGGGCTATGAGCCTTTTGAAGAAAGGTTTTTGCGGGTATTGTCCCGTATATGCCTTACATATTCCGCGCATCAGTGCCCAGATGCCGGTCGACGCCGACCAGAGGGAGACAAGCAGGGAGACCAGGGACAGGCTTGCTTTCTCCTCTATTTCCTTTATAAGCGGGACAAGCACTTCAGCGACCGATCCGGGCAGGATATATCCGAAGATCTCATTTCGGATAACATCCGAATACTTTGCCAGCACGGCACCCGCAACCGCTATAAGAGGAAAAAGAGAAAGCAGCAGAAAGAAAGCCGTTTCGGCAGCAACAGCGGGTATGTCGTCCCTGTATACCGATCTAAAAAACAACAGTGCCGCCTTTAAACGGCGGCGCTTTTTATTGCACAAATAAGCGCGAAGCTTATCTGTAAACCTCACGCAAAAACTTGCTGCAGCATTTTTTACAGGATCAAGCAAACGGTTGATCATATCTTCCATTACAAACCCAGATTTACTGATTCGATTTTCGATGCCTTATATCAAGTCGATCATCATGTGATGCGAAAGGGATCGCTTCAATGATCCATGACTTGATTTCATCCGTCAATATTCTTTACTGAGTTTGCATTACTTATTCCGTGCGATTTCGAGTATTTCGTTTAGTTCATCTAATGTAAAGTTATATACCTTGTCACAAAACTGGCAGGTCACTTCAGCCATTCCCTGCTCCGTGATCAGTGATTCGATTTCTTCTGCCCCGATACTCACCAAAGCACTTTCTACCCTGTCTCTGCTGCAGTAGCATTTGTACTGCACATCAAGTTCTTCAATTACGATCAGTTCTTCGTCTGCGACAACCTTCCTCAAAATCTCTTCCGGTCCAAGTCCGTCACGAAGCATGTCTGTCACATTGCCTGCCTGCAATATTTGCCGCTCTAGTTTATCGACCTTTTCTGCTCCGTAACCCGGCATGAGTTGGATCATGTATGCGCCGGAACATGAAACAGTACCGTCCGGATTTATCAGGACGCCCGCAGCGCAAGCAGTGGGTACCTGTTCACTCTCAGCAAAGTAAGCGGCAAGGTCTTCCGCAATCTCACCGCTCAGAAGACCGACTGTGCCTATATAGGGCGTTTCCATCCGCAGGTCCTTAATGACTGTAAGGTTGCCTTCCCCTCCGATCAGACCGCCCACATCAAGTTTTCCGTTCGGTTTACGGGGGACGTCAACATTGGGATGCTGTATATAGCCGCGGACATTTCCGTCGTTGTCCGATACTGCGATCAGACTTCCGCCGGGGCCTCCTCCCTTGAACTGAAGAGTTACCGACCCCCCCTGTACTTTCAGTGTCTTTCCAAACAGCGAAGCCAAAGACAGCGCTCTTCCCAATGCCGCAGAAGCGGTCGGAGAAGTGTTGTGGATCCTTGCTGCCTCGGCAGCGATGTCGGTGCTGTCTATCGCCGATGCGAGCAAAAACCCGTCAGCACTGTTCATTCGTACTATCTTGCCCAATATGAAATGCTCCTTCCGTCAAACAGATGCCTTCAATGCCGTTACGTATATCCGGCTTTCATTGCCTGTAAGTGCCTCTCCTTCTATGCCGGAGGACATCTTTATGTCGGTGAATCCTGCCCGGCTCAGCAGTGTCCGCAGCAGTTCCGGCTCATAGGCATATTCGAACTGCTCCTCGCTATCCCTTCTCCAGAGATCCCTTCGGTTCCCGTCGCCGACCCTTGTAAACAGGTCGACCTTGTACTGGTATATGTTGGGGTCGTCCGTCCTGGCTATGCCCCATACGCAAAAAACTCCGGCACTCTCGTCCTCGTCGCAAAACGTCTTCCCGTCCACATTCATAAAATGCACAGGCGTATTTGCGTCAAACAGGAATATCCCGCCGGGATTGAGGAACAAATGGACGCGCCGGAACACCTTCAAAAGATCTTCCGGCTCCAATATATAGTTTACACTGTCCAGCATGCATACACACGCGTCTACCGTCCCGTATAGATCCAAATCGCGCATATCCTGCATGATGAAAATGGGTTGAATGACATCGCCGGCATCATCTCTTTTGAAATCCGCCATGGCCAGCATTTCCCCGGAAGAATCTATGCCGATGACCTCATAGCCCGCCTTTGCCAGCAGGTATGAGAGAGTACCGGTGCCACATGCAGGATCGAGAACTGTGCCTCTCTCGAGTCCGCGCGATCGGAACAAACGGACAATAGACGCCGCGATCGACTCATAATCTACATCACGGGTAAGCAGATCGTAGGCGGAGGATAAGACTTCGTAGGCCATTACTTCTCCAGCCTTGACAGCACTGTTTTATAACCGTCCGAACCATAAAGCAACGCACGGTTGACACGGCTGATCGTGGCAGAACTTGCACCGGTCTCAACAGCGATCTCGCTGTAGACGCGGCCCTGGCTGAGCATCTTTGCAACCTGGAAACGCTGTTCCATCGCTTTCAGCTCGGATACCGTGCAGAGATCATCAAAAAAGCAATAACACTCCTCAATCGTTTTGAGGGACAGGATTGCCTTGAACAGTTCATCCATCTTGGGATCCTTCAATTTCGATATCATAGACGACTCCTCTTTTCAAAAGGCGTTTTACCGTATTATTAGTTTAACATAGTAATTCACTCTATTATACTATACCATATATTTTCTAAAATGTGAAGTATGGAAAATAGACAAATGTCAAATTTTGTCCGCCTGTGGTAGACAAATTGACCCTCTGCGTCAACACAGAGGGTTTTTTGCCGATCTGAGGATGTCCACCGACTGTTTCAAAGCTAATTTAGGCTTATTCAAGCACTTTCAGTGACTCCTGGATCTTTTCGGACTTGAATTGATTTGTGTAAAGCTCATAATAGTGTCCTTTTAAAGCCATGAGCTCGTTATGGGTTCCCTGCTCTATGACCTCACCCTTGTCAATGACAAGGATGCGGTCCGCATCTCTTATAGTTGAGAGCCTGTGCGCAATGATAAAGCTCGTTCTGTTTCGAAGAAGTTTTTCGCTGGCTTTCTGGATCTTGATCTCTGATTCCGTGTCGATCGAGCTCGTTGCCTCGTCAAGGACGAAGATCTTCGGGTCTGCTATGATCGCACGGGCAAACGATATCAGCTGCTTCTGTCCGGTGGATATCAGCCCGCCGCCTTCGCCGACCTCGGTATCATATCCCTTATCGAGACTGGTGATGAACTCGTGGGCTCCGACCATTTTAGCCGCGTTTTCCACTTCTTCGTCCGTGGCATCAAGCTTTCCGTACCTGATGTTGTCACGTATCGTGCCCGAAAACAGCTGAGGGGTCTGCAGGACATATCCGAGATTTGACTGCAGCCAGAGCTGGCTTCGCTCTCGGATGTCCTTGCCGTCAATGAGTATGCGTCCCTCCTGCGGTTCGTAGAACCTGCAAACGAGATTGACTATGGTGGACTTTCCGCTGCCCGTCTCGCCGACAAGCGCGATATTTTGTCCTGCTTCGACCTTCAGGTTGAAGTTCTTGAGTACTTCTTCCCCGTCTATATAGCTGAAAGACACGTTCTGGAACTCGACTTCCCCTCTGATGGGTTCCCAGTTTTCGGTTTTGGGATCGAAAAGATCACCGTATTTGGCCACCACTTCACCCGAGTCGATTATGTCAGACTGGGCATCCAGTACTTCGGCAACACGTTCGGCTGCGGCCTGCGATGTCTGAAGCTCTGCGAAAATCCTTGAAAAGTTGCGTATCGGCTCC
>JAAYMG010000016.1 GCA_012521525.1 Clostridiales bacterium
CTGAAAGCGTTGATATATAAGGGTTTTCAGCTCTCTCAATCTTTTACCCTCGACATCAATGTAACGCACTCAACGTGCGCCGTCCTGGGGAACATGTCCACAGGCTTGACACGCTGAACGGCGTAGCCGTTTTCTTCGAAAACGTTTAAGTCGCGCGCGAGCGTAGCGGGATCGCACGAGACGTACATGACGCGCGTAGGCGCAATGCGCAGTATTGCGTTGATGGCATCGCGGCTCAGTCCCTTCCGGGGCGGGTCGACGGTGACGACGTCAATACGCTCGCCGCGTGAGTTTATAATGTTCGCAGCTTCGGCTGCATCAGCACAAATGAATTCGGCGTTAGTAATGCCGTTTAAATCAGCGTTCACTTTTGCGTCCTCAACTGCCTGCGGGACGATCTCAACACCGATCACCTTTCCTGCATGTCGCGCCATCATTAGTGAAATCGTTCCTATACCGCAGTATAAGTCAAATACAGTCTCGTTTCCCGACAACCCGGCAAAATCCAGGGCTAAACTATACAGGTTCTCCGTCTGGTCATGGTTCACCTGGTAGAACGAGAGCGGAGAAATGCGAAAAGTCAACCCGCAAAGCTTGTCCGTCAGGTACATGTCGCCCCACAAAACCCTTATATCCTCCGTCAAGGCTACATTGCCCTTATGGGGGTTGTAACACAGAAGGATGCCAGTCAGCTCAGGGCATTCTTCTTTTAATTTCTCAACCAGCAGATCGAGACCATCGAAACTCTTCTTTGCTGACACGATGCAAACCTGCGCCGTCCCAAGTGATGAGGACCGATAATAAATGTACCTTATTATGCCCTCCCCGCTTGCCTCGTCGTATATCGGAACATTATGATCCGTGACAAAACGTCGGACAACATCTGCAGCCTTATCTGCACCGATCCCCTGCAGCAGGCAAGCATCAACCGATAAAACATCGTGTGTCCCGCGGCGGTAAAAACCGACCACCGGTTGCCCTTTCACTTCACTCGTTTGGAAAATAACCTTGTTGCGATATCGATAAGTGGCCGGTGAAGGCAAAACATCTTCGACGGGCGTCTCGATCTTGCCGATACGCCTCAATGCGTCCGATACCCTTCCGTGCTTCATCCGGAGTTCTTCCTCATATCGAACATGCCTTAATGCGCAGCCACCGCACTTGTAGAAAACCGGACAGTCGTTTTCTATTCGAACTCCGGAAGGCGAAACCATCTCTTCAATGATCGCGATGGCCCTCGACTTCAAAACCTTGATGATACGGACGCTGCACTTATCCCCAGGCACTCCCCCGCGGACGAATACGGCCATCCCGTCGATATGGCAGATACCCTCACCCTCAGAGCTCCATGATTCAATTTCTACCTTGTATATATCATTCTTTTTCAGTTCCCGTTTCCTTCACTAAGTTTTTATCTAAATCACGTTCATGGAAAACTTAATTATCCGCAACACTGTTGTTAATCAACTCACTTGATGCGCAGAACTTAAGCTATAATTGCCGCTTCTCTCGATATGTTTTCCTCTTTCTCCCTTTATACCATCGTGTAATTTTCTTTGTCTAATTTGCTTATTGTAAATCGCGAATATACGGCTCTGATTGTGCATATTGTATATTATATTATCGGCTGAATAAATCGGGTCCTTTTAATCATAGCATATCGGGCAAGAAAGAAATCCGAAGTGCTCAGGCTGGTCCGTCAGTATTTGCGTTTTCTGTGGGAGGGATTACATGAAACGCTTGAAATCCAACGGTCTTCCGGGCTTTCTTGCGCTTGCTCTGGCAACCATTATCGTCGGATCTTTGCTCGGTTTTGGCGCTGCAGGATCACATGCACTGCCCGTCTTTTCTCACGATCGATCCGTGTCAGCATCACCCGACAGTCAGACATTCTACGAGTTCGTAAGAACATTTGAACAGAATACATCACTGTCGGATAATTCGTTACGTGGGATATCGGCTCTAATAGGTCTATACTGCCTTATCTGGTGCATAGCCTTCCTTGTAAAGAAGACTTTTCAGACCAGGTATTTGCTGACTGCTATCGGTTTCCTTGTAATCACTTTTCTGGCCGCCGGAATTATCAGTTACGGCACGGCAGCCTTAATGGGAGCGCTTGGGCTTACACACGCCAATGCACGAAATCCGTTTCACATTCCGGCCATCATTGCGATCACAAGCTCTTTGCTGTTTGCACACACAGCAACGGTATATTCCAAAAGCAAGCAGACAGTGTTGACCGGCGGAATGTTCATTTACTGCTTCCTCAACACCATATTTGTCTTTGCCCAATGTCATATGGCCTATTTGTTCAGCATACCCATCTTGTCGATCTTCATATACTCTATCCTCATCCGTTATAATAAAAAGTTTATATCGTCCACATTACTACAGGCAGTATATATCGCTTTGTCCGGCATCATCATAATCATGATATATACTCCCGTCATCCTTCTCCTGAACAACAGCTACTCATACGGCATGATAATGGCGGCAGCATCATTTACTGTATCATCGGTCTTA
>JAAYMG010000178.1 GCA_012521525.1 Clostridiales bacterium
CCACTGTTCTCGTCTCACTTCATGAAGTGATATGAATATATCATACGGAAAGGATCGTTTCTCGACTTTTTTGATGATTATACATCAGCTTTAGCAGCTGTATGTTGTTGCTTCTATACTTGTCTGTACTGATTAATATAACCGGCCGGAATCAAGCAGGATCGTGTAACAGCCTCTTTATCGGGTGCCTGATGACGGTTTTTAGCTTGTCCGGATCGGCTTTTCTGGGGTCACTTAGATATATCTCATGATGATAACGCTGGTCTGTGATATCAAGTGTATACCCCTGATCTTCCATAAAGCTGTGCATCAATTCTACTGTTACAGGCTCATTATCATATGGACCGATATGCAGGCACTGGACACACAGTCCCTCATCATATGTGAAAAATTCAACCTTTGAGAAATCCATCTTCTTTTTCCTGGCTGCCGTATCTTTCGCCCAAGCCAAATCTTCCGGAGTCACAAAATCCGGCAACCGGATGACGGATATCCACTTGAAATCTCCCTTGCGGGTATAGTCGACACCTTTTACACCATCCTGCCACCAGAATCCTTCCAGCGGCGGTACGACATAATCGAAATATCCGGCAATATGATGACCATTCTTTGGGCTCATCTTTATCGTATATGCAACTCCGTACAAAAGGCTCACTGCCTGATCATACTCGCCGCCCTCTTCATTCGGGTCGCCCTGCCCGCGGACGGCAATATAATTCATGCTGGGTACGGTAACGATTCCAGGCTTGTCCTTCGGCATATAAAACTCTTTATACTCTTTCTTAAAGTCAAACGCCATCACTTCAACCTCTTTCATTCATATATTCTTATCATAGTTCTTTGTCCCATTAAACGCGAAACGGGACAAGGTACCTGTTTCCCTGTCCCAGGGAACCTATCCCCTGTCCCAAACTTTATTTCAGTAGTGCGTCCGCAATCAGTTTGTCAAACTTTCTGATATCCACGCCTTTACGCAGGTTGATCTTGATATGACCCGCCCTGGTCCAAAGTTCCACTTCCGCGTTGATGTCCAACACTTTTCCCGCATTCTCGGTAGACCACATGACGATCGAAGAATACGGCAGCGAGTATATTTCCACTTTTTTGCCGGTCAGACCCTGAGCGTCTCTAACTATCAATCTCTTGTTTGTGAATATGGCACTGTCACGGAATGTCTTATATGCAGCAACAGCAACTTCGCCTTCTACCAGGATTTCATTAACATCATCGGGTACCGGGCATTCCGAAATCAATGTCCATGACAAGATGTTATCAAATTCCGCCATATGTATACCTCCTCAATGATAGTGACACTTACTTTGAACCTATAATCCAAAATATAGCACATGCCTTTTCCCATATCAAGCTATCTAAAACTTAAATATACGCAATAGAATCTTAATAATCAACGTCCGGACGGAAATATATCACTTCCCTGATTTCTGTTGACAATGTGACCACGTGGTCGTATAATATGATCAGAATATGACCGACTGGTCACATCAAGGTGATCCATATGCCAAAAGAGACCTTTTTCAACCTTCCTGATGAAAAAAGAAACCTGATAATCTCCGCTGCCATGGAGGAATTCTCTAAAGCCAGCTATGATGCGGCCAGCATTAATCAGATATGCAAAAAGTCAGGCATCGCCAAAGGCAGCTTTTATCAATATTTTGCGGATAAGCTTGAGCTGTATGTATATATAATGACTTTGGCAATTGAAGAAAAAATAAGATTTTTTTCTTCTTCACTGCAGGAACTTCAGGAATTGCCGCTTTTGGAACAGTTCCGTACTCTCTTCCTGAAAGGTGTGGAGTTTGCAAAGAAGTATCCAATGTATGCAGCCTTGGGTGAGCAATTCTCCGGTGAAAGCAATGAGCAGGCTAAATCTGCTGTAATAAGGGAAGGGAACAAACAGTCGGAATCATTATTCGTTCATATGATACAGAATGCGAAAGTCAAAGGTGAGATAGACAGTGATGTCGATCCACTTTCCCTAAGTTTCCTCTTGCAGTCTGTAAACAACGCTGTAGTAAACTTTATGCTTGAAAAGTTTGGCTCCGCCAGTTATGAGAGCAACGAACAAGAAGTCAACATCTTTGTAGATTCGCTGTTGAGCATTATATTCAACGGGATCAGGAGAAATGATCACCAGATTTCAAACGCTAAAGGAGGCTAACATGAAGAAGAAACTGGATTTTGCGATCGGGATGTTTTTTGCCCTCGCTACTGTTATTTTTATCGTTGTGTTCATGACCAATGACGCATTCTTCAACTGGGCATTTGAACGGCATCATAATATTCTGAGCTGGTATATCAGGCCGCTGTTTATAATCCCAATGGTCATATTCGCGTACAGGAAAAGCTTTACCGGAATATTCGCTTCGATTTTTGCCCTGTTTACAAGCATGTTCTGGTTCTCCGTTCCGAAAACAAGCAGTCCACAGGTCTTGGAATTTCTGGCCTTTGAAATGGATTACCTCAAGGGCGCATGGACTGCTCCAAAAATAGTGATCAGCCTGGCTGTTCCGCTGTTTTTCGTCATGCTCCTGTTGGCGGCATGGAAAAGAAACTGGAAATGGCTCGTAGGTGTTATCATAGGTGCAGCAGTGTTAAAGGTTATCTGGAGCATTGCCTTCAGCGGCGAAGCAGGCACGTCTATATTGGCGCCGGCTATATTCGGTTTGGTTGTATGTATAGGCGGATTGGGCTATTATTATTTCCGGAAGCATAAGAAAGTTAATAACCGTGATCATTGACAATCCTTAAGTTAAGTCATATCTTCCGATCTAGTCATTGAGACAGCCGCAATTTCGCTCTGACTCAGCAAGCCAGATCGGCAGATTGGGTATAGTTAAAGGTTCATCTGGTGAGCTACCCTGGTGCATGTGGTGCACTGTGAAATCTCTTATTCCGCACTGCCATTGATATTTCTACGCGTTACTAATGATATATTTACTACACACTGCAATACATATATTCACCTGCATGACAGTTAGTACTGAATCTGTTGTTAATGCATTTTCTCAAAATAACATATAAAGATAGGACTTTCCTGTGCTCCCGAAACAAAAAACTGATTTTCGGCGAACAGCACAACTTTAGAAAGTCCTGTTTTGTTATCCGCATGTTTTTATCTGAATTATGTTCTTTGCTCGTCGAGATGCAAAGCCCTGTTCCTTGCTTCTTTCCAGCGCCAGTAAATAACAGCAGCTATCCATGAACGGGGAACGATTTTTCCAAAGACGGAAAGCACTCGATTAAGTACACCCGGAACATATATGCTGTATCCGGCAAGCGCGCGGTCAATCGTATTGCGGGCA
>JAAYMG010000179.1 GCA_012521525.1 Clostridiales bacterium
GCCCCGGCATCGTCTCCGGGCATTTCGCGCCTGAAGTAATAGATGTATGCGGGTTTCCTGCCGTTCCTGGTTTGAGCGATCGCCCAGCTGCGCGGAGCAAGGAGCGAAGCCGCTTTTGCACGGGCCGCCACTGCTTTTGCAACGTCCTCGTCAGACTTCACGTTGAACAGGGCTATGTAACGGTCAGCATAATCGCCGTAGGTTTGGCGAAGCTGCTTTTCGAATTCTTCCTTTGTCTTTACCGGGAATCCTCCAAAGAGTCCTCCGTCACCTGCAACGGATCCCGTCATGTAATCTATGTCATGATGCCTGGCCGCCGCGATAGCCTTTCCGGGGGCCTCGGCGTTTACGTATCCGTCCACGACAGGAGAAAACGGGAGACGCCTCATTCCGCCCGCCATCATCAATTCCATAGCCGCTTTCATGATCGCTCCGTGAAGCTCTTTTGCGGGCATTTCCAGGAGTTCATCCATGGTCTTGCCGATTTTCTCGCAGACAGCCACGCCCAGAGCCTCGGCATCAGACAGGAGGTAATCGCCGTTGAGGGTGTTGATCCCGCCTGCGCTCTGACAGATGGCACGTCTGATGAGTCCCTTGGTCAATGGTGAAGTGACAAGGCACTGGACCGATCCGCCGCCCGCGCTCTGGCCGAATATGGTGACATTGTCGGGGTCCCCGCCAAATGCGGCAATGTTTTTCCTTATCCATTTCAGCGCCTGTATCTGGTCCAGTATCCCGTAGTTTCCCGACACTCCGTTGGGGCTGCGCCCGGACAGTTCGGGGTGAGCGAAGAAACCGAGAGGGCCGAGGCGATAGGTGACAGTGACCAGGATGACGCCCCTTCTGCAAAACGCTTCGCCGTCGAATTCCATCTCATAGCTGTAACCGCCCATATATGCTCCGCCGTGGATCCACATCATTACCGGCAGTTTTGCATCGGGTGAAGCGGAAGGTGTCCATATGTTCAGGTAAAGGCAATCCTCGCTCATCGGCATGGGGCAGGGGAAGAACTCCTTCTGATAGAAGCTGCCTTCCTGCTGCTCGTTTAGAATGGCCGTCGGCGGGAACGTGTCGCAAACGCGTATCCCTTCCCATGGTTCGGGATCAACGGGTGCCTGCCAGCGAAGTTCACCCACAGGGGGCTTTGCGTACGGTACGCCGCGGAAAACTGTGTAGGCAGGGTTGCCGGCGGGAACTCCTTTTACAAGACCGGCTTCGGTTTTTACGACTCGGTTGACTTCGGCATACGACATGATTTGCTTCTCCCTTCTATTGATTTATTTGATTTATTCTTTATTTTGAGTTGTCAACTTGCCGTCGTGATCGCTGCAAAACTCCGCACGATGGGCTGTCAGGAACCTGTCGGGAACGATCCGTCAATGGCCGGCTGCCGTTTCCCTCGTAAGGTTCTTTATCCACTTCATCCGGTTGACCTTAACGACGGCCACCGCGCACTTCAGGACCTGGTCACATTTCAGACAGGCAAAAACGACCCATGTCGGCGCGTTGAACACGAAAGCCGCAAGCGCGGCCGAGGGGATCACTATCAGCCACACGAAGATCAGGTCGTTGATGAGCACGAAATGCGTAGCTCCGCCTGCCCGGACGATCCCCGTAAGCGACGAC
>JAAYMG010000180.1 GCA_012521525.1 Clostridiales bacterium
AGAAGGAATATGCATAGTATGCCTGAAAATACAGAGCCCGGAATTCGGCCGATCGATAGTTCGTATATTTCCGGCAGACCTCGCCTGGGGAATCGCTTCAGCAGCTTCAGTATGAAAGCAAATCCGACGGATGCGACGATGACCGAGATGAGCGACATATACCAGGCAGCCGGTCCGAATTGGGATGTGACGATCGCCGGGCTTGTGAACAACACCTTTGCGATAATTGTTATTGCGCAAAGCCAAGTGGCTTCCTGAACACCGAATTTGCCCTCATCTTTCATGGATATGTCCCCTTATCTGTGATTTCATAAAATGCTGATCCGTTATTTATCCCGGTTGCGCCAGCCCATAACGGAATCATCTGCACGGCGCCGGTTTCGCGTATTCAGGAAATCGGGACGCTGTATTTGGGTCCACACGGGTCCTCTTGTCACTATATCCGGATTGCTTTCGGTTTTTGGGGCAACCGGCGAGAAGTAAGGTACCCCAAAGCTTTTCAATGAGCAGGCAAACCCGAACATGACGTACATGCCCGCCGATATCCCGTAGAAGCCCGCGATGGTGCCGAGCACGATGAAGATGAAGCGCGAGATCCGGATGGCGTAGGAAAGGCGGTAATCGGGGATGGCAAAGTTGCCAAGTCCCGTTATCGCAACGATGATGATAAGCACGGGGCTGACGAGGCCGGCCTCAACGGCAGCCTGTCCCAGCACTATGGCTCCGATGATGCCAAGGGTTTGACCTACAAGGCCCGGGACCCTGACGCCTGCTTCCCTGATTATTGCAAAGGAGAGCTCCATCAGAAGCACTTCGATGACAGCCGGAAAGGGGACGTTCTCCCTGGCCTGGTGGAGCGATGACATCAGTTCCGCCGGTATCATTTCGGAGTGGTACAGGGTAAGCGCAAGATATAGACCGGGAAGGAATATCGCAAAGAAGCAGGCGATCAACCGCACGTAGCGCTGGAAGTTTCCGTACTGCCAGCGCAATGTAGAGTCATCGGAAGTATGGAACAAGTGAAAAAAAGTTATCGGGACGATTATCGCCTGGGGCGATCCTTCGAGTATGAGCGCGATCTGGCCGTCCATGAGGAAGGCTGCCGTACGGTCCGGCCTTTCCGTGCTTAGGCTTTGCGGAAAGAGGGAAAAGGGACGTTCTTCTATGAGCTGGTTGACTATACCGGTGCCGATGGTAATATTGACATTTATATTGTCGAGCCTGCGTTTCATTTCCCTGACGACCCTGGGATTGACGATCCCGTCGACATAAAGCATCGCGCATGATATCTGTCCGCCTTTTCCGATCGGCCTGATTTCGGTTATCAGATCCTTGCTCCGTATGATCTTCCTTATGAGAGTGATGTTTGTCCTAAGCTGCTCGACAAAGGCTTCCTGGGGCCCATAGACGACCTGCTCGTTTAGCGGTTCGGTTATCGAGCGCGATTCATAGCCGCGTGTCTCGACCAAAATGCATTCCGGTGCCCCGTCGACAAACAGGGCGGTCAGCCCGTTGAGGACTTCACGGATCGCTGCGTCTATGTCCCTGACTCTCTGTATCTCATTGGCCGCGAGCAGATTTTCCGCGATATAGTCCAAAGAGCAGACTTCCCCGGCCTGTTCCGGCAGAGGCCTCAGCATCAGCTGCCTGAGGATAAAGTTGTTGATGGTATTTTTGTCCGCCATGCCGTCGATATAGACGACACAGGCATCGCAGCAGTTCATGACCTTGAATTCACGTATTATGACGTCCTTGTTTTTCGGACTGTGCAATTCACGTTTTACATACTGCAGATTTGCCTGCAGGCTGGTCGATACGGTTAGCCCGGGTGCCGAGGTTTCCTGGCTTGTCGTCTGTGAGCTGTTTTCGCCATCCTTGGATTTCTGCCTGATAAGGTTCCATTCTTCACAGCTTATGGGATTCGATGTCTTTTCCAGGACGGTTCCCTCGTCCGGGCCGTGTTCCGTTTCAAACGGCTCGTCTTCCAGCAGCTCAAACTCCTGATATGGTTTCGGCTCCCGGTAAATCAGCAGCTTCTTTGCCAGTGATAACAGCTTCATGGAATACCTCAAGTGATCTCACAAATTTGATGCTGAACAAAGAACATTACACTCATTGAGGTATTATTTCCCGCAGCCGGTTTAATATGTATAGACATCTGCCGGTAATATCCATGATCCGGGGACCGCGCCATGATGTTGGGATATCATCGGAAAATTGGGATCTGCGAACGATCAGTTTTAGTCTGAACGTCGAATTGTGCATTATAATATTGTTTTATTTGAGATTTTGTGGTATCGTAATGAAAAATAAAAGACCAGCTAATTAAAGTCAAGAGCTTTTTTTGAAAAATAAAAGAATTTTTCAAAAAACACATGAGCTAAAAAAGGCATGACAACAAGACCACCCAGGTGAAGTAGACATAAAATAGCTGGTC
>JAAYMG010000181.1 GCA_012521525.1 Clostridiales bacterium
AAGGAGACGTTAAAATGAACAAGTATGAAAACGCCATCAAACTCCTGGAGGAACGTTGCGGCAATGGCAAAGATGTAGACATTGCTCTGGCAACGATATCGCTCACCCCCAATGCTTCAGGGATGCCTCGCCCCGCGGTCAGGATGGTTTGCGCCTATTACGAGGACGGCGCATTCTATGTATCTACCGATGCCACAACAAGCAAAATGATGCAGATCAGGGAGAACAGCGAAGTTGCCGTCGCAGGGCTTGACTGGTTCAGCTTCAATGGTGCAGCTGAAAATCTCGGCTGGGTCAAAGATGAGAAAAATGCAGATATCAGGGCTAAATTCAAACAGGTTTTCGGCTGGTTCGATGAAGTAGGCGACGAAGATAATCCGGACTCTATCGTTCTGCGTATAACCCTTACTCATGGTGTTATTATAGACAACGAACGCAAGTACGGTGAAAGAAAATACGAAATCGATTTCATGAACAAGACAGTTCTGCAGTGTTCCCGTCAACACGGGGGCTGCCCATAAGGATGAGCACTCTCATTCATCTTTCCTCCACATATGTAAGCTTTGCTTTCTGTATGTGACTTAGCCGTCACTTTTATCTGAGATGTTCATTCTCCAGTATCTTGAGTCCCTGATGCATATCCTGTCCAAGGATCTCCTGCGTTTTTACGAAATCATACCTCTCATGAAGCAGACCACGCAACTCAAGAAAAGCCTTCTTCCCATACTTCTTTATAAACATGGCCTGCGACTTGGCTGAAGCCGCACCGTCATTATCAGGTGTATAAAATCCCTTCGTGCAGTCTTCCAGTTCCGGGCATTCATAACATCCGTCTATGTTCTTTTCGGTGCAGCAAACCGCATTTGGGCATTTCCTGTCTTCGTATATCGTTGCATATGAGCAGACATTATACTCCGTCCTGCAGGAACCGCACCATTCGCCTAAGAAGCAGTGATCGCAGGACAGTCCGCAATAAGCCACGGGATCCACACCCTTGCGGGCGTCTTTGCACAACTTATTCTTGATCCTCCGCATCGCCTCGACATGCATGATCCAATGCCTGCTGAACGGCATTTTGATCAAACCCCGAACATCTTTGCCGCACCAGTAATCGATAAGCCAGAAGGCGTTCTCATCCTGACTGACACAGCCGGATGCGGCAAGTCTTTCCCTATCCGCATCGGAAAACCTAGTCTTCATCTGTGAATATTCCAGATTTGTAAGAATCGAATTGGTAGAAAGCATGACTTCCTTGGCATACTCATATAAATACTTGATATTGAGTTGCTTTGAAAACTCTGCAATCTCCTGTCCCTTCAGCTCATTTCCGGTCGTAATGACGGGCGAGCCGATTTTCTGTTGATATCCACCGGTAACAAGTATCTGCTCGTCCCCTGCAATCAGGGTATGAGCTACTATATCCTCGATCCGGAAGATATGCCAGATCGAATAGGCGAGAGTCTTGCTGTGATATCCATCAGCATTGGCAAAAGGCATCTGATAATATGCTTCGGCAGGATACCCGTTTACGATCTGCGAAATCTGCTCAAACAGTTCCTTCCTCAACTCTATTAGCAGTTCTATTCCTTCCCTGTATGTAGCTTCCTTTCCCAGCAGGATCTGCATCCGTTTATTCTTCTCCGACCATTCTTTATCCATTGTTTTCCTCCTTATTATCAGTGCCTTAGACTTCTTTTCCCATCAAAGAAGCACTCGTTATCATTATTCAGAGCAAACAGGAACGGGTGGAAACCTTCCCGCAAAGCTCCGAAATCTATCCTGTCAATGCATTCCTTTATTTTGCTATATTCTTGTTGAAGATCCATGTTTCATAACCTCAAAATAAAATCTTGCAACGAATAGAAATCAAAATAGCTTTATCTATATCAGCACACCGCCTACCCGGTATGAAAATACGAAATCATCATCTTTATAAAGTTAATCCCTATGAACATGGAACCTCACAGTTGGTTGACATTATTCGACCCCAAAATGCGCTTTCTTGTGCTTTTGAATTTAAGATATTATAATATAATAAACTATCAAAATCATTCATGAAGAAGGGGTAGTATTATGAGTTTTCTGGAACTCGCCAAGAAAAGATTTTCTGCACGCTCTTACAACAGCAAAGAAATCCCGCAGGAAACATTGGATATCATCCTTGAAGCAGCGAGAGTTGCACCTACCGCTGCAAATAAGCAGCCTGTCCGCTTGCTTGTCGCAAAAAGCGATGAAGCCAGAGCAAAGCTGGCGAAAGCGGCAAATATCTATAATGCACCCGTCGCAATAATCGTATGTGCAGATACATCACTTGCATGGACGAGGTCATTTGACGGGATGCAAACAACTGATATCGATGCATCCATTTTGACCGACCATTTGATGCTTGCATCGACCGATCAGGGTCTGGGATCCGTATGGATTTGCTACTTCAAACCGGACGTTATCAGGAAAGAGTTCGATCTCCCGGAAAACCTTATACCGATCAACATCCTGGCAATCGGTTACACAGATGAAAAACCCGACACTACAAGGCATGATACGAAACGTATACCAAAAGAAGAACTGGTTAAATATCTGTAAATGTCTGTCCGGCAAAAACTATAAAATCATAATTCGCAGCTCTTTTCACTCAAAGCTTATCATGATGATAAATATTTGTAAATATTGATGTTTTCGATCAACGGTTAACCATGCTTTATAATAAATAGCCAATAAAGAAAACCAGGGTAAACAGGGAGAGTAGAGTAGTTGCTGACACAACGAATGCTGCATATTCTTTTTCCTTGTTATAGGAGTCTGCCAGGATCGAAGTCATGGCGGATGCAGGAAGTGCGGACATAATAACAACGGTTTTTGATGCAATAGAAAATGGTCCGATCATTCGGGCCGCAA
>JAAYMG010000182.1 GCA_012521525.1 Clostridiales bacterium
GAGCCTCTTCAAGAGCTGGCCGGCTGCCGTGCTCGCACGGTCCACGACTATATATGCTTTTTTACCCAGTTTCCTTGCGGCGCAAACGATCCCGGCCGCCGAGCCGATGCTGTCCAGGTCCGACATCTTGTGGCTCATAACCATCACGTCGCCCGAGTCCTTGATCAGCTGAGAAAGGGCATTGGCCATGACCCTGCTCTTGACCTTGGTGCGCTTCTGGATCTCCTGTGTCTGACCCCCGTAAAATTCGAAGTTGAGCCTGTTCTTTATGACCGCCTGATCGCCGCCCCGGCTCAAAGCCATATCGATGGCCAGCTGGGCATATCTGAAGTTCTCCGCGAAATTCTCGCCGTCCACCCCTATGCCTATGCTGAGCGTAAGCGGTATGGGGCCTTCAAACATCGACTTCGTCTGCTCAAGGATCGAAAACTGTTCTTTGATAAGTTTTTTGAGGTCCTTTTTCTCCATCAGGAGCAGGTACCTGTCCCTGTCATATTTCCTCAACAGGTAACCCGATTCCGCCGCCCACTTGCTAATGGCGTCATCGAGGTCTATCAGAAGCTTTGACGTGTCGTTCGAGCTCGATGTTTTAGAAAGCTCCTCGTAATTGTCTATCAGCACGACCACCACTACCGGGCGCGACTCTTCGTAGCGTGTTTTCAGCTGCCTCTGCTCTGTCACGTCGATAAAGTAGATCGTACCGAAAACGCCTGACCTGCCCTCGACAGTTGCAGTGTTCCCGTACAGCGAGTATATCCTGTCGCCGATAGTAAGGTCGTTATGTGAAAAGCTGCGGCCTTCCATCAGCCAGCGGATGTCTATGTCGTGGATTATGTCAGACAGCTTTATTTCAAATGTGTGACGCCTCTCACCGGTAATGGTGTGGAAAAGGTCGTTGCACCAGATGACTTCGCCCGTCTCCACCCGTATTATCACGGTAGGGAAGGGCGACATACTGACCGAATTCGTGGTTGCCTCGCCTATGCTTGACGCGACGCTGTCTATAAGCGCGAGTATTTCCTTTCTGCGCTTTGCGGCGGCATTGCGGTAAATGAGATACTGGGCGGCCAGAAGGAGGAGCCCCGCCGTACCGACATAGAAGTTTACTTTCAGTACGACTATGAAGAATATCATGGATACTATGAAGTAGGCCCTCATCCCCGGTTCAAGAAGCCTCGTTATCCTCTTGTTCTTCAAGTTCCCTCCTCCTTTATACGGGTCAGCTATGCGGCTATTATAACAGACTTTTGGGTTAAAAACAACGCAAATGCTTATTGATTATGTCAAATTTGTTTTGTATAATTGATTATTATAAAACCGGTCGGCCTGTTTAGTACATACCGTCACCGGCTACAATGGGGAGTGCAGATATGGCAAAAAATCATCTGGTTTGTGACAAGACAGAAATAATCGTCACCGTCCTGATGGGCAATCAGTGGAGAAACGTCAGCATTACCGCCGACAAGATCAGGCGCATCCAGTTCGACAGGTGCAAGGAGAGGGCTTTTCTTTTCAAGACCGTCGATTCGGAAAAGATTTCCATAGAATATTCGCCCTCGCCGGCTCCTATCGTGATCTTCAAGCAAAAAGAGAAAAAATATTTCGATGACTACAAAAAACAGCTTGAGAAGTTCGCCAAGGACAACCACCTTACATTCGTTGACAATACCAGGTAGGGCAGTATAGGCATACATATTGATTCGAATAAGCAAAGTCGCTTATCTGCAGTATTGCTGCAGATAAGCGGCTCTTTTTCGTCATAACGGGTCCTCTGTTTTATGCTGTTTTCGGCTATGTACCGATAGCCGCCCTGCAACCCGATATTTCAAGGACTGCCCGGTACTTCGACGGTGCCAGGCCTTCATACTTTTCGAATGCCACATTAAGGGAATGGCTGTCATAATATCCGCATGCCTCGGCGATCCCGGCATTGTTTGTTCACCCGCTTCGATAAGCCTCTTCGCGTTTTCGATCCTCAGCATGATAAACGACAATTTCACTGCAGAGCCCTGCTCCATAATATCATGTCTGTCAGACCGGGCCGGTCTGTTTTGCACAAAATAAGGTAAATTAAATGTATACATTTTCCCTTTTGGGTGATATAATAAATCGACAGCTGTATTTCTTTATACGGCAACAAACTTTGTCCCATTTTCGCGACGCTGATTTAAGGATTAAACACGGCTGCGGCTGTGTGTTTATATACGTTTACTTGCTATCGACACCGTTATTTCACACCCAAATTTATAAAAAGCATTAGGGGTGTCAATAATAACCGGCAGAGGAAGAAGTTATATCTTGCTGCCATGGTTTTTTTGCGTTTCAAAACCGGACCGCACCCCTACATAAAACACATATCAATAACGACCTAATTATAAGGAGAATCACATATATATGACTGAAAAACTGAAAATCATCCCTCTGGGAGGCCTGCACGAAATCGGCAAGAACCTCTATGTATACGAGTTCGGAGGCGAAATAATCGTTGTGGACTGCGGCATGGCCTTTCCCGACGGAGACATGCTTGGTATCGACCTTGTCCTGCCGGACATAACTTACCTGAAAAAGCACCACAAGCACATAAAGGGGATCCTGATCACACACGGGCATGAGGACCACATCGGGTCTTTGCCGTATGTTTTGAAGGAATTGGACGCACCCGTATATTCAACACCTCTTACTATCGGGCTGATACGGAGCAAGCTCGAAGAAGCGGGGATCGTCAAAAAGGTGAAGCTCAACACCATTCAGGCAGGAAGCATATTCACCCTCGGTCCATTTACGATAGAGGCTATAAACGTAAACCACTCGACTCCCGACACCTGTGCCTTTGCGATAAATACTCCCGTTGGTACGGTCATCCACACGGGCGATTTCAAGATCGACCCCACACCCGTACAGGGTGAAATGATAGACCTTTCCAGGTTCGGTGAATACGGAAAGAAAGGAGTCCTCGCACTCCTTTCCGATTCGACTAATGCCGAGCGTCCGGGTTACACCATGTCCGAGCGCACGGTCGGAGAGACCTTCGATTTCCTGTTCAAGGACTCCAAGCAGCGGATCATCGTCACCACTTTCGCTTCTAACGTTCACCGTATACAGCAGATAATCGAGTCCGCAGTCAAGTTTGGCAGGAAGGTCGCGATATCGGGCCGCTCGATGGAGAACATCCTGAATCTCGCCGTACGGCTCGGCTATGTGAGCATACCCGACGGAACGCTTATCGACATAACCCGTATCAACAGCATTTCCAAAAACAAGCTCGTAATAATAACGACCGGCAGCCAGGGGGAGACTCTTTCGGCCCTGTACCGGATGGCATTCGGGACGCACAGGCAGGTGGAAATCGGTACGGGTGACAAGATAATCATATCCGCATCCCCGATACCGGGCAACGAAAAACTGATCTCAAAAGTGATAAACGAGCTTATGCACAAGGGTGCCGACGTCGTTTATGAACGCCTGCATGCGCTGCATGTCTCGGGCCACGCCTGCCAGGAAGAGCTCAAGATCATGCTGGCCCTTACGAAGCCGAAGTATTTCGTGCCCATCCACGGCGAAATAAAGCACATGCGCGCGCATGCCAAGCTCGCCCTGAGCGTGGGGATACCGGCCAAGAACATCCTGATGGGCGAAAACGGAAGGACGATCGAGTTTACCAGCAACACCGCAAAATTCGGTGCCCGCGTGACCTCCGGCCACGTCCTGATAGACGGCAACCTCGGCAGCGACGTCGGGGCCGTGGTATTGCGCGACAGGCGCCTGCTCGCTGAGGACGGGATAGTCCTCGCAGTAATGACGCTGGACACCGAAACCGGACAGCTCGCAGCCGGTCCAAACATCATCACGCGCGGTTTTGTTTATTCACGCGAACAGGACGAGATCATCTCCGAGCTCACCGCACATGCAAAGGAAGCCTTTGAGTCCGCGACCTCGGGCGGGATCGACGTCACCGCGATCAAGACCGCCGTGAAGAACAGGCTCGGAGACGTAATATACAAGAAATCAAGGCGCAAGCCGATGATACTTCCTGTCGTAATGGAGATATAGGCAAAGAGAGGACAGATAAAAATGAAAATGGGTATAGTGGGACTGCCGAACGTGGGAAAATCCACGCTTTTCAATGCGCTTACCAACGCAGGTGCGGAATCGGCTAACTATCCCTTCTGCACGATCGATCCCAACGTCGGAGTCGTAGCGGTTCCGGACGAGAGGCTTGACTTTTTGGCCAGGCTCTACGATCCTAAGAAAGTGACACCCGCGATCGTCGAATTTGTTGACATCGCAGGGCTTGTCAGAGGCGCGTCCCGCGGCGAGGGGCTGGGAAACAAGTTCCTCAGCCATATACGTTCGGTCGATGCGATAGTACATGTCGTCAGGTGCTTTGAAAACGGCAACATCACACATGTTGAGGGCAGGACTGACCCTCTGCGCGACATCGAGATCATCGACACCGAACTCATCCTTTCGGATATCGAGTATCTCGGACGTCAGACCGAAAAGCTGAAAAAGGCGTTGAAGGGAGACAAATCCGTTCAATACCAGGTGGATATGCTGGAAAGGCTCCAGGCCCACCTTGACGCGGGCAAAAACGCAAGGGCTTTCGTTCCGCAGGACAGCCGGGAACAGGAGTTTTTCGAGACCCTTCAGCTATTGTCAGCCAAACCCGTACTTTATGCCGCAAACCTCGACGAGGAAGGCTTCCGGAACTATACCGAAAACGTCCACTATCGATCGGTACTGGAGCACGCCGAGGAGGAGGGCGCCGAGGCGCTGCCGGTCTGTGCCAAACTTGAGGAAGAGATAATGTCCCTTGAAAGCGAGGACAGGGAGATGTTTCTTCAGGACCTCGGGCTGACCGAGCCCGGATTGAACCGATTGATAAGGAAGAGCTATGAACTGCTTGGGCTGATATCGTTCCTTACGGCAGGAGAGCAGGAGGTCCGCGCCTGGACGATCAAAAAGGGGACCAAGGCTCCCCAGGCAGCGGGGAAGATACATTCCGATTTCGAACGCGGCTTTATACGCGCCGAAATAGTTGCTTTCGACGATCTCTACGCCGCCGGTTCGGTATCCCATGCCAGGGAGAAAGGTCTCTATCGGCTGGAGGGTAAGGACTACGTAATGCAGGACGGCGACGTGGTCCTGTTCAGGTTCAACGTATGAAAAGCCTGTTTGTAAAGGATTCGCCCGGCAGGATCCAGATCATCGACGGTTTGCGCGGTCTATCCATCCTGCTGATGGTCGCATACCATTTCGGGTATGACCTCATCCTCTTTGCGGGAGCCCCCCCGCAGCTGATCGACAACCCGGTCCTGGATGTGCTCCAGCAGTTCTTTGCCGGAGTCTTCATCTTCCTGTCGGGAATAAGCTGCCGATTTTCAAGGAACAACCTTATCCGGGGACTTCAGATGCTTGGTGTGGCCGCAGTCATCACACTGGTCACATGGGGTTTCGGGATGCCCGTTTGGTTCGGTATCATCCACTTCCTGGGGACGGCCGCAATACTGTTCAGCCTGATACGCCCGGTGGTCGACAAAATATCAAGGCCGGTGCAGCTCCTGATATACATAGTTTTGCACCTTTGCTCACTGCCGTTTGTCGCAAGGAGGTATGAAATCTCCTGGCTTTGGTGGCTGGGTTTCAGGCCGGCGGAATGGGCGTCAGCAGATTATTTCCCGCTGCTGCCATGGTTCTTCGTTTACATGGCGGGCACACTTGCCGGCGCCTATATCGTGGAAAGGCGTTTGCCAGAATGGTTCTACACCCGGAAAGTCCCGTTCCTTGCCGCGATCGGCAGGAACACCATGATCATTTACATCGTCCATCAACCGGTGCTCTATGTCCTCACTCTGATCGTCAGGGGCATCATAAACTCCATTGCTTAAGCATCGATCCGGAAACTGGCACTCAAAGTATCTTATTAAAACCGTGAGTTTGAATGATGTTCATTGACCCGAGAGGTTGAATGATGTTGACCCGGGAGCTTGAATGATATTCTTGTCAGATATTTAAGATATTTGAGAAAGAGGAAGGTGGAAAAATGAACGAAACTTTGAAGACCCTGCACGCCCGCCGTTCGGTCCGCAGTTACAAGCCCGACCCGATCTCAAGGGAAGACTTTGAGACGATCGTAGCCGCCGGAAAAGCGGCACCGTCAGGCATGAACCGCCAGCCGTATCCATATCACGGTCGTCCAGGATCCTGATGCCCTGAACGAGATCTGTGACCTTGCAAGAAACGCGATGCTGAACGGCCCGATGGCCGAGAGGGCAAAGGACCCATCCTTCAGTCCCATTTACGGGGCACCCGCAATGATCTTTGTTTCCGCGGAAAGGGACAATGAACTTGCAGTGTTCGATGCCACTCTCGTAATGGCAAACATGTTCAACGCCGCAAGGTCCATCGGTATAGGCTCCTGCTGGCTGTTCCTTTTCGGCAGGCTTGCCGATTCTCCGGAAGCGAAAGCGGTCTATTCGAAGATCGGTGTACCGGAAAACTACAAAGTGGTGGCAGGAGCCTGCTTCGGTTACCCGGCGGGTGAGTGGCCGCAGCCGAGGGAGAAGAAAACGGACAATGTAAATTACGTCCTTTGACACTTCCTTTGACTTACAGGATGCAATATAAAACCCTCCCATTTTATATCCCGGGAGGGTGTTTATTTTTGGCGAAATTGCCCTGTACGGACCCTGCCAACAATGATATACTTTAATTGTGGGCAATATTTCTCTATTGAATCAGTAGGGGGTTATCGGTTGAAACGGCGGTTTGTCCTGGCGGTCGCATCTGTTTTTGCTCTACTGGCTATCGTTATGTTCAGCGGTTGTGGGCAAAACGACAGTTCTGAAGCTGTCCTCTTCGTCGGGGATGAAGCGGTCAGCAGGCAGGAGTATGAATACCAGCTCGTGTCATTGATGAGGGCTTATGAATATTATAGCGGGGAGCCTATTGACTGGAACAAGCCGATAGAAGGCATGCCCGCCGAAGAGTTCTTTCGTGAACAGGCTGCCGACAGCGTGATTTTATACCGTGCCGTAGAGTTCAACGCGGACAGGCTAGGCCTTTCCCTGACTGACGAAGAGATCGAGCAGCTGGAGAAGACCGTCGAGGAGCAGATCGAGCTTGCCGGCGGCAGGGGAAAATTCGAAAAGCAGCTGAAAGCGAACGGCATCGACCGGGAACTGTATACATATATACTTCAGGGCCCCGAGCTTTACTATAAGATCTACCAGCACCTCTACGGAGAAGACGGCCCGATGCGTCCGGACGGTGAAGACGTCCGCAATTACTACTTACGGTCATACTTGAATACGCGCCATATACTTCTGTCCATGATCGACGACGAAGGGGATCCCCTTAGCTCCGCCCAAAAAGAAAACCGCCGGAAGCTGATGGAGGACATCTACCGGCGCCTCAGGGAAGGCGAGGACTTCGGCGAACTTATGGAACGTTACAACGAGGACACTGCCATAAACGGGACCTCGGTCTGCTTTTCATACGGCAATGTGCCGGAAGATTATTACCAGGCCGCTGTATCTCTCTCACCGGGAGAGTTCAGCGAGATCCTCATACTGAGCGATTCGCTTTGCATAATCAACCGGCTGCCCCTGGACGAGACGTTCCTCGAAGAGAACTATGATTCCATCAGGGAAGAGTGCGCGACAAACTCTTTCAACAGGCTGCTGGAGGATTGGAAATCGGAACTTTCGGTCAGGCGCACAACTCTTTATTCCAAAATAGATGTAAGATCTTTATATAATGAGCGCATCGCGCAATAGGGTAAACAGCGCATATGAACAGCAAAACGCTCTGCCAGATCATGAACTGCACCTTGCCGGAAAGACAGGGTGCAGTTCATCAGTAGCAAAGCGTCTTTTTTGTCGTCCCGATGAAACGGATCAAAATATAGCTGGTGCCGGAGACCGGGCTCGAACCGGTACGGGAGAAACTCCCACGGGATTTTAAGTCCCGGGCGTCTACCTGTTCCGCCACTCCGGCGCTGAATTGACAATAACAAGGATACCACATCGCATTTATTTTTGTCAACGATAAAAGTTGGTGCCGGGCGGCCCGTCCCTTTTCCCTGGTTTCTGTAGAACGAGCGTCCGCATCGACATTTTTATATACACATAGCAATAATTGTGTAATTGTATACCCATTGTATATCGAAATTCAGCATTACATGTCTATACGGAACGAATATATGACTTATATAAAGTTTTACTTGTCGTTTTGGCGGTGCTCCTCCGAGTATTCACCCAGCGCCTTGACAAGCAGCTCGGCTTCGCGCAGCACGTCCTCACCCCTGGAGATCCGCATGGAAAGATACGGCTTTTCACCTGCGCTGAAAAACAGTCTTCCTTTATACCTCCTGTCACTGCACAACAGGCTTATCACCTTTATGTCAGGCATGCTTGTGACAAAGTTCAGATGCCCGTTCCGCTGGTTTATTTCCGTAATGCCGAGCTGGCCTGCGTCTGCGCGAAGTATGGCGATCCTGATGAGAGCGTGAACGCTTTTCGGTATGTCTCCGTAACGGTCGGCAAGCTCGTCTATGAGGTCCGACGCGTCGTCGTCGGTCCTGACGAGCGCGATCCTCCTGTAAAGGTCCATCCGCTGTCCGGAATCGGGTATATAGGAGGAAGGGATCCCCGCGTCCACCAGGAGGTCCGCGGTGCACTCGACCGCGGGCGTCCTTTTTTCGCCCCGTTCCTCCAGCACTGCCTCCTCAAGCAGTTTTATATACATGTCATATCCTACATTTATCATATGCCCGGACTGGGCGTGGCCGAGTATGTTGCCTGCGCCGCGGATCTCAAGGTCCCTCATGGCTATCTTGAATCCCGCGCCGAACTCGGCAAACTCCCTGATGGCGTTGAGCCTCTTCTCGGCGATTTCGGAAAGCACCTTTCCGCGGCGGAAAGTCAGATAAGCATATGCGTGGCGCTGCGAGCGTCCGACTCGTCCCCTTATTTGATGGAGCTGGGAAAGGCCCATGCGGTCGGCGTCCTCGACTATCAGTGTGTTTACGTTCGGAATATCGATTCCCGTTTCTATAATGGTCGTGCAGACAAGCACCTGTATTTCGCCCTGTGCCATCCGCTGCATAACGTCGCTCAGTTCCCGCTCACCCATGCGGCCGTGGGCAACGGCTATCGCCACGCCTTCAAGGTCCTTCGAAAGGCGGGATGCGGTCTGTTCGATCGACTCTATCCGGTTGTGGAGGTAATACACCTGTCCGCCGCGTCCGATCTCCCTGCGGATGGCGTCAAGGATCACGTTCCAGTCATGCTCCAAAACGTATGTCTGGACGGGGTGCCTGTCCTTCGGCGCCTCTTCAAGCGTGGACATGTCCTTTATTCCGGACAGCGCCATGTGAAGCGTTCGGGGAATAGGCGTCGCGGAAAGGGTCAGCACGTCGACCGTCCGGCTAATCTCTTTCAGCCTCTCCTTGTGCGTCACTCCGAACCTCTGCTCCTCGTCCACGATAAGGAGCCCAAGGTCCCTGAAGCTGACATCCTTCTGCAGCAGGCGGTGGGTTCCGATTATCATATCGATGGAGCCGTTTTTGATGCCCTGTATGGTTTCCTTCTGCTGCTTGGGCGTCCTGAACCTGCTCAGTATGTCTATCTTGATGGGAAATCCCGAAAAACGGCGTGTGGCTGTAGTGTAATGCTGCTGCACGAGTACGGTCGTCGGGGCCAGAAATGCCACCTGTTTTCCGGCGAGTATACATTTCATTGCCGCCCGCAGTGCGACCTCCGTTTTTCCGAACCCGACATCGCCGCAAAGCAACCTGTCCATCGGATGGCTGGACTCCATGTCCGCCTTGATCTCTTTTACAGACTGGATCTGGTCGTCGGTCTCATCATATTCGAATCCCAGTTCAAACTCCTTCTGCCACTCGTTGTCGGGAGGAAACGCAAATCCCGGCCTGCGCAGGCGCTCGGCATACAGCTCTATCAGCTCCCTTGCAAGTTCCCTTGCAGCCGACTTGGCTCTCGACTTGGAACGCTGCCACTCCGTACCGCCGAGCTTGTTGAGCTTGACCTTGACGTCTTCGCCGGCTCCGATATATTTGGAGACCAGGTCAAGCTGAGTGGCGGGAACATACAGCACATCGGTTCCCGCGAAAGCCAGCTTTATATAGTCGCGTTTGACGTCGTCGACCTCCATGGTCACGATGCCCATGAACCTGGCAATCCCATGGTGCTCATGGACGACATAATCGCCCGGCGTGAGGTCTTCGTAGGACCGGACCCGTTCCCTGGATGACTTTTTCCGCACCTTGCGGGACTTGAATCTCTCGGCCGCGATCTGCCCCTCCGTTATCACCGCAAAGCGTATCGCAGGGTACTCAAAACCTGCGGACACCGAGCCCAGGGCAACGGTACAATGACCTTTCTCCGGCAGTTTTCTCAGCCCAAGGTCCAATGTCGCGGAAATACCGTTATTGTGCAGTATTTCGGAGAGGTTCCTTGCACTGGTCTCGTTCTTGCATAATACGGTTAGGGAAAATGACCTTCCAATGTAGTGCCGTATATCGGAAAGGGCGGTATCGATGCTTCCCCCGTAGGAAGGCAGCTGCTTTACGCTGAAGCCTGTAATGATCAGCGGTGAGAGAGGATACCTGGCCCCGATAAAGGTGTCGAGGTAGATCACCGGATAAAGCGAAAGATTGGCGTTCAGGGCATCATAGTCCGTTGTGAACCGGGCATGCTTCGGATGTATTTTGCCCGACTCTATAAGCGACTTCATGTCCTCGTTTTGCTGCCACAGAAAACTCCTGGCGCGCTCGGCGATCCTTCCGTGGTCCATCACTGCCACGATCGCATGCTCAGGAATATAGTCTATTGCCGTGGCGAAATCCGGATATATCAGATCGAGATAGCGGTCGGCGGCAGGGAAGATTATCTCGTTTTCCAGTCTTTCAATGTCTGCCGCGATCGTCCTGTTCAGGTCTGAGCTTCCCTTTGTCTTTGAGATCAGCTCCTCCATCGACCTGATCAAACCCGCTATCCCGCCCGGCGCATGGGCGGGCAGGGTCTCGGATGCGGGCAGTATCCCGGCCGACTCCAGCTGCGTCGTCCTGCGCTGCGATATAGGGTCGAACAAATAGATCGTGTCTATTTCGTCTCCGAAGAATTCGATCCTGTAAGGCCCCTCGGCTCCGGGAGAATAAAAGTCGACGATCCCGCCCCTGACGGAAACCTGCCCCTCTCCCTCGACCTTTGCGGACCGTTTGTATCCGGCCATTATCAACGCGTCGACAAGGGAGTCGATCCCCGTCTCGTCGCCCGGCCTTATCCTCGCAGCAACGCGTCCCATGATTTTGGGCGGGATGGTCCTTATCATCACGGCGTCGTATGAAGCTACCACTGCACGAAGCCGGTCCATCCTGCTCAAAATTGAGATCCTTGCATGTTCCCATTCCCTTGAAGCGACATCGGTCGTATGAAAAACAAATTCACGGTAGGGAAGTACCGGGACTTCCTCTCCCATGAACGCTGACAAGTCTGCGGCCATACGCCTTGCTTCCAAATCGTCCGGGCATAGAACAAAGAGCGGTCTGCCTGTCCTTTCGGATAACGCAGCCGCTATATGTGCTTTATGGACCGGGTTCAGACCTCCCGCGGCGGCCGGGCACCTGCCCAGTTCCACCGCTTCGACCAGATCTTCGAATTCTTTCAAGCCCCTCAGGGCTTCGCTCCATATATTCATCGGCCAATTACTCCACAAATCGTCCGTTGAATTTGCCGGCGGCACCGTCAAAATCGCCGGTAAGCATATGCTCCACCGCATCCGCGGCAACGGGGATCACGCGTTCTATGCGCTCGCGGTCCGCCCCTTCAAAAACAGAGGTCACCCAATCGACAAGGTCGCGGCCTTCGCCGGGGCTTCCCACTCCAACCTTCAGCCTGGGAAAATCCTCGGAGCCGCACATCTCTATGACGGACTTTATGCCGTTATGTCCGCCGTCGCTGCCCTTCTTGCGCACGCGCAGTTTCCCGACCGGCAGACAGACGTCGTCAAAAACGACGATGATCCGCCCGATCGGGATCTTGTAAAATGAAGCGGCGGCCTGGATCGACCTGCCGCTCAAATTCATATAGGTCTGCGGCTTGAGCAGCAGTACGTTTACTCCCCGCTCTCCGGGACCGGTCCCGATGACCCCTGTTCCGGCAAGTGCCTGGAACCTGTTCCTGTCGACCGGGATCCCGTGACGCCGTGAAAGCTCGTCGATCACTCTGAATCCTATATTATGCCGGGTCCCGCTGTATCTCAATCCGGGATTGCCCAATCCCGCAACGATGAAGTCCACAGGTCCCGGCTTCTTCCAGAACAACATTTCCTGTCTCCGTTTCGGCATTCCGGTCATATTATCATATCCGGCAATGCTAAGAATAATGTTATCTATTTAAGAACGTTTTTATGCTCATTTCATACTCGAATTACCGGCATTTTTAAGACAAGAACGAAACCCAAACTGAATTGCCGCATATCGTTCAGTTGTTTACATAACTGAGCTTCTGAATATTGCTCAGCTGTATAAATACCTTTGCCGGCATTTATTATTTACTTATTGAGTTCCTTCCTTTTTTTATTATACCAATCCGGCTTATTGGTTTGCCTTACACGTCCGATGGCAAGGTTGCCCTCCGGCACGTCCTGCGTCACCGTGGTCCCGGCAGCGGTAGTGGCGTTTTTCCCTACCCGTACAGGTGCGATCAGGTTGGTATTGCACCCGATAAACGCCCCGTCCTCTATCACGGTGAGATGCTTTGCCACCCCGTCATAATTGGCCGTGACCGTACCGCATCCGAAGTTTACGTTCCTGCCGACCTCCGCGTCACCAATATATGTCAGGTGGGATACTTTCGTGCCGTCGCCGATCACAGCCTTCTTAAGCTCAACAAAGTCGCCGATCCTGATATTGTCCCCGATACTGCAGCCGGGACGGATATATGCGAACGGACCGACCTTGACCTTCTTTCCGATAGTGCTGTCCATAACCTGGGAGGCATTGATCTCCGTTCCGTCTCCTACACTGCAGCCGTCCAATACCGTGTTCGGTCCTATCTTGCACCTCTGACCGATGACAGTCATGCCCTTGATGATGGTATTGGGATAGATGATGCTGCCCGGGCCGATCGTTGCATCGGGGGATATATAACATGTATCTGCTCCGACAAAGCGGACCCCGTTTGCCATGAGCCTGCGGTTGACAGCGTCGCGGAGCAGGTCCTCCGCACGGCAGACATCCTCGAGATTGCGTATCACAAGGCCCATCGTCCCCGTATCTATGCAGTCGATTTCATAGAAATCGTCAAAGCTGTCCTGACCCTCCAGCGCGCTTATGAGCAGCAGCGGGTCAAAGTCGTCACCGCCGGAAAATCCGCATACGCCGATGGGCATGCCCCCCGATGTCAGCACGACCTTTTCCCTCGAGTGAAGCGTGTCAAGCAGTTCCTCAATGGCATCCCGGTCAAAAAACACTGCGTCGCTTATTACAATGACACGTTCGTTCACGTTCTCGCCAAGCCCTCTTATGGCTTCGCGGACGTGTCCAACTTCACATCTGGTAAAGGCGGAAAAGAGATCTTCGATCCTGCTGTCGTGTTCAAAGGTCCCGTTTACGACAAGAAGCAGTTCTCCTATGCCGCTCTCGCTCAATTCTTCTGCTATCCAATGATACAGTTTCTTGAACAGCAGTTCCTCCTCAAACAGGGGCCTCGTTTCCTCGCAGACCTTCAATATCGCTGCCGTCCGAACAGTGGTATCCATCCCTTTCACTCCTTTGCAGCATCAAAAGTGGTTGCCGGCATGCCGAACTCCTGCTCTCATTACGTGTAAAGCATTTCTTTTGGTGCTTTCGATTGGCGGGTCTTCATAGCTGAGAATATTTTCCCGAAGAAATTATACTATAGACTCGCGATTTATATCAAGTGCTAACCATACGACAAACATACATATATTTATACATGAACTATGTAAAGAAAAACAGCGATATCGGATCAGTCGGAGGTCGCCATGATAATATTGAAAAAAGCCCGTTTAAAGCAACTGCTGTTCATAATCATTATGGTCATAATATTGTCGCTTGTAAGTGTCGGGCTGGGGTTGCTTGAGGCCTGGCTTGTAGATCGCTATTTCCCCGATCCGCAAAACTTTCCCTGGCAGCGCATATATCCTTCTTTCTCCGTTCCGAATGAAGGTTACGCCATATTCGTGGACCTCGACATAATGCAGCTCACACTTTATAAGGACGGCGAGGTCTTCAGGAAATGGCCGTGTTCGGGAGGTGCAAAAAATACACCCTCTCCCCTCGGGTTATTCAAGGTCAACGGGATAGGGAACTGGGGAGAGGGCTTCGGAGGGAGCTGGATCTCGATCAACGTCCCCTGGGGGAAGTACGGGATACACGGCACATATGAGCCCTGGACCATAGGACGGATGAACGTATCCCATGGCTGCATCCGCATGCGCAACGAAGATGTGCGCGAACTGAAAAAGTATGTCAAATGGGGGACTCCCGTTTATATCAAATATGACAACATCCCGTTCAGGAAAATGGAACACGGTGACATCGGCAGCGATGTGCTGGAATTGCAGGAAAACCTGCTCCAGCTTGGCTATTATAAAGGGACTCCCGACGGGAGGTTTGGCGACGGAACGATGCTGGCGGTAAAAAAGTTCCAAAAAGACCACAAACTCAAGGTCGACGGAATCGTCGGCTGGAATACATACAACAAGATCCAAATGCTTCTGGATTAAGTGTCTCGTTCAGCTCATCTGCGTCCCTATAAGACCGGATCATCCATACCCGTTTGTCTATGTTTACGGTACGTTAGCCGACGAGGCATAATGGAAAATCAAACTGCCTGCTTATTTCACACATCCTGCTGGTCATTCTACTCATCTATCTGCCCTCCAGCCAATTCGCTGTCCTGTCCGTTTTCATCCTCACCTTCCTGCGGCCCGGGTGAGGGCGACGGCTGCGATTCGACTCCCGTTCCGTCTGCGTCGAGCCCGGGGCCGGGAGTTTCGGGGGCAGGGGAGGACATGCCGTCATTTCCCGGCGAAGGTTCCGGCACCTGTGTCGGCTCAGCCGCGGGATCTTCCCGTTCCCCGGAAGGCGCCTGGCCGGGCCTGGGGCTGGGACTCGTGCCTGTCGCAGGTTTTGCCTGCTGCTCGAACTGAACATGCTTTACATTTTTTCTTGTTATATCGGTTTCATACGGGTTTATCGTTTCGTTGATAAGCTCGATGGCGTCAGCGCTGCTGACGAACTGATAGTAATACGGGTTTACGTCCCTGTCCTTGGTATAGGTCGGGAGAGTATGCATATGGATGTTGTCCGTCCCGATTTCGTATAACTTCATACCAAGCCATATCAGGTTCCCGACCGAAAGGTCGGTCTCCACATTTTCGGAATATATCCTTGCAAAGGTGTCTATCTTTGCGATGTTTTTTGGCGTCAGCATCTTCTTCGCAACGGCCAGCAGGAACTGCTGCTGGAGCTCCATCCTGCTGAAATCCGATCCGATATGACCCCTGTACCTGACAAGCTCCATCGCCTTCTGCCCGTTGAGGTGAGTGGGGCCCGGTTCAAAGTGTATGTGCAGATCCTGCGTCGGATCATCATAATTCATCTTGTACGGGATGTCAAAATCGACACCGCCGACGGCATCCACGAGCTTTATAAGACCTTCCAGCCCCACCTTGACATAGAAGTCGGGCTCAAAGCCGATCACCTGGGAAACTTCCTTTATGACGAGGGGAATGCCCCCGGCTCCAAGGGCACCGTTGATTTTTTTGACCGAACGCCGGGCATCCACCTTGGTGTCCCTCGGGATGCTCATTACATGGATCGTCTTTTTGACAGTGTCAATGGTACCGACCATGAGCGTGTCGGAAGTATAGTTGTCGCTAGTGCCGATAAGTAATATCGTGTATGTCTCTTTGCGCCTGTTTCCGGATATGGTCTCGGGCTCTTCTCCTTCCGGTACGGGAGATCCACTCCCGCTCTCAACGTTGAAGCGTTTGAGGTATCCCGCAGGTGCTTTCCCGAGCCTTTCCTCAGGTTGAGGGGTTTCGGTCCGGTTACCTGCCTGATTCCCGTCATCGATCTTCGGTGCGCGGATATACAGAGCGGTTACTGCAAAAGAAAGCGCTATTACCGCCAACAATATACAAGCCGCAATACCAGTGCGGCGTAATAATCTCCTTTTTTCCATATAAGTCCACCTTTATGTCCGCCGGATGATATGCACATAGGATCTTCACTTTGGCGGACCGCAACGAATCGTATTTGATCAAGTTATCAGGCTCAATTGCCTGCCGCCGGGAGTGTGAAGCGCATCGTAGTCCTGCTGCCCTCACACTCGCAAATGATATCCTCTCCATGCTGCCGCAAAATATTCTTTGCCAGGTACAGTCCCAGGCCCAGACCTTCGGATTTCCGAGATCTGTCCGACTTGTGGAAGCGTTCGAATATCCTTTCCTTTTCTTCGGGGGGTATGGGTTTGCCGATATCGGTCACGGAGAAGTGTATCTTTTTGTCCTTGCGCAGGATCGATATGTTTATGGTCGTACCCTCATTTGCATACTTAACGGCATTGTCGACCAAATTATAAATCACCCTTGTGATACTGTCCTTTTCGGCAACCACTTCCATCGCATCGTCAAAATTGACCTCAACTTCAAGATTGCGGTCAGTAATCTTCTTCTCAAGTCCCAGTATCACGATCCTCGTAACTTCGCAGATGTCGAACGTCTCCAGGTTCAGGCTGAACTCCTCCGACTCCAGGCGGCTCAGCTCCAGCATTTCGGAGACAAGCCTGTTCAGCCTTTTGACTTCGGAAGACACGACCCTCAAATAGGACTCCTGCTTCTCCGGAGATATGACACCGTCAAGTATCCCGTCCACATAACCGCCGATCGTCGTCATGGGTGTTTTGAGTTCGTGCGAGATGTTGGCGATAAATTCGCGCCTGCGTTCCTCGATCCGCTGCAGCTCGTTTGCCATATTGTTGAAAGAAGACGCAAGCTTGCCTATCTCGTCCTTCCTGTCGGTCTCCGGCACCCTTACCGAAAAGTTGCCCCGCGCAAACTCTCTTGCCGCGGAGGACATCAGTATCAGTGGCCTTGTCATGCGTTGGGCGGCGATGAAAGTCCATGCAAGAGAGAGCAGCAGGACGGCAGCGGCAGTGGATACGAACAGCCTTATAAAATCAAATATCATCTCCCGGAGATGAGCCCCCGTCGTGGACACGAACACAGTCCCGACTATATTGCCGCTCCAGGAAACGACGGGCACTCCGACGCTGTAATACTCACTGACGAGCAGCCCGCCCAGTGTGCCAAAGCCGTTGTAGCCTCCGTTGAGGATGGTTTGACGCATGACTTCCTCCCCGACATACAGCCTTGTGGAGAGGCTCCTTATGCTGATGTCGTCGGATGTCACGATGACTTCACCCAGATTGTTGGTGATTATTATATAGGTGTCGGAAAGCCTGGCATAGTTCCTGACGACTTCCTCGAAGTTCCTGCTGATATATATGTTTCCGCTGTATACGTTCTGTCCCGCTATGTTGCCTATTTCAATGGCGGTGTCCAGCAGGGAGCCCTGGCGCTCCCTTATGAAAAAGCGGTATGAGAATACTGCTATGGACGAGCCAAGGATGACGAAGCTGAACAGCAGCAGAAGCGACGTAACTATAAATGTCTTGTAAAAAGTACTTTTCATAACACCTCAACAAGAAAGCAGAAAAGCAGGGGGTCATTTGTGATCGGCAGACGCATCCTGCGGTTTGGTAAGCTCGAATTTGTATCCTACTCCCCAGACGGTCTTCAGTCTCCACTTGTCGCTTGCGCCTTCCAGCTTTTCTCTGAGCCGTTTTATGTGCACGTCGACCGTACGGCTGTCCCCAAAGTAATCAAACCCCCAGACTTCGTCCAATAGCTGGTCCCTGGTATATACCCTGTTGGGGGAAGACGCCAGGAAAAACAGCAGTTCAAGTTCCTTCGGGGGTGTGTCTATCCTTTTTCCGCATACGATCAGTTCGAATGACTCCATGTTGATCTCAAGGTTTTCAAAGGTCAGCCGTTTTGCCTTGTCCTTTTCGCCGCCGACCCTGCGCATGACAGCGTGGACACGCGCTATGACCTCTTTCATCTCGAAGGGCTTTACGATATAATCGTCCGCGCCCATCTGCAGCCCGGACACCTTGTCCGTGGTCTCGCCCTTAGCGGTTATCATAATGATCGGGACCTTGGACTCTGAGCGGATCTCCCGGAGTACGCCCCAACCGTCCAGTTTGGGGATCATGACGTCAAGCAGTATTATGTCGGGCGAGAACTCCTTGAAAAGCTGAAGGGCCTCTTCGCCGTCCCGTGCGATCTCGGTCCTGAACCCTTCGCGCTCCATATATAGGCTGAAAAGTTCGGAAATATTGTCATCGTCCTCGACAATAAGCATCTTTCTTGACATGATCGTCACTCCGTTTCGCTTTTTTAGTCAGTCCGCTCTCTTTATTATAATGACATTGAAATCAAAAAACAATGAGCAATTTGTAAAAACCCGGCCCCTGGAGCTGCGCCACGGATCGCAAAATCATATGAACAACAATTATGGTTGTTTTCGCAAGCATTTAGTGGTAATATCTTAGTGGTAATATATCAAAAAACATAAAGGGGATGAAATAATGGACATGCTCCAAGACAGGATCTTTACGGCGCGCAAAATCACGCCAAACACTTATGTGATAACAGGGATAGGATGCGAAAGCTACCTCCTTGAAGGCGACGAATGCGCAATGCTCATTGACTCGGGAATGTCAAAGAGAAACCTTAAGGAGTTCTGCGAGACTCTGACCGATCTTCCGATTGCCGGGGTCATAAACACCCACGGCCACGGCGACCACACCCTCGGGAACGGCTGGTTCAAGAAGGCATATATGCACCCGCTGGCTGTAGAGGACGCCAGAAGAGGCTTCGGTGACCTGACCGGCTATCCTACCGACTACGAGATCGAAACCGTAGAAGAGGGCAGGGTCTTCAACCTTGGCAACCGTGAGCTTGAAATAATCTATATCGGCGCTCACAGCCTGGGCAGCATAGCTATCCTGGACCGCACATACCGCATTCTCTTTACGGGCGACGAACTCGATCCGGGACAGGTCCTCTGCAATATGAACGGCATTAAGTCTCCCGGCCAGACGATCGAAAACCATCAGCGCAATATGAGAAAGCTGAAGGCACGGTATGATGAATATGATATCATCTGTCCCGCCCACAACGGTTCACCGATCGACAAGTCCTATGTCAACGACTTCATCATCCTTGACCAGATGATCATGGACGGAGTTCCCGGCAGGGAGGACATCTCGTCACCGACGCTCCCGTTCAAGAGGCCGGAAGGCGCCCTGCGCCTCAACTATAAGTGCGCCCATATCTGCTACCATCCCAACGCGATTTTCGAGAAGGACGTCATGGCCTGATCGGGAATTAACTTCACGGGTCTGTCGAAGCGACGTTCCTGCCTGATATGTATATTTGATCACCAAAACCTCCGCATTATATCCATGATATTTCGGGCAACATTCCTTTGACATTTCAGACGACCGGTCGTATAATAGTTGTCAAATCAACTATTCTGCGGCCGGTTGTTTTTCCGCGCGAACTTACGGGAGGTTATGACTTGATCTCTAAATTCATGAAGAAGCACGGCTGGAAGTACATCCCCGGTATACTGTTTCTGGCACTGAACTCCAGGATACAGACACTGGCTCCGGCAGCCCTGGGTAAAGCCATCGATATGTTGGAAAGCGAAGTCGCCGATAAAGCTTTGGTCTTCCGCCAGGCCGGCGTCATTTTTCTGATCGCCGTCGGCGTTTTCGTTACACGGTTCATATGGCGCATGTTCATCGTGATGAATGCCCGCACGATGGAAGTCTTTTTAAGGGAAGAACTTTTCAGGAAGCTTCAGCGCCTGCCGATATCCTTTTTTGCAAAGCAGCGGTCGGGCGACCTGATGGCATATGCCACAAATGACGTCGGTGCGGTAAGGATGACCTTCGGACCTGTCCTGGCGATGAGCATAAACGGAATAATTACAGGCGCACTTGCGATATTCTCAATGGTCAGTGAAGTCGACAGAAGGCTTACCGGTTTTGCGCTGCTCCCGATCCCCATAGCCGCAGCAGGTATTATAATCATAGGGAACCTGGTGCGCGTGCGGTTTCGCAAAGTACAGGCCCTGTTCGCAAAGCTGTCCGGATTCGTAAACGAGTCGATCATGGGAATCAGGGTCATAAAGACTTTCGCAAGGGAAGACGAGTGGCTCGAGGATTTTACCAGGATATCGGCGGACATGCGGGACGCGAATATCAGGCTCACAAGCACAAGCTCAAAGCTCGACCCCATCACTGCGATCACCTTTGGACTGAGCTTTGCCATAAGCCTGATATACGGAGGCACCCTTGTTTCACAGGGCCTGCTTCCGCTCGGCAGCCTTGTTGCGTTCCAGGGGTATCTTATCCTCCTGGAGAGGCCCGTGATCCAGCTGGGCAGGATCGTCAACATGATGCAGCGCGGTCTCGCATCATACAAACGGCTTAGCGGGATCTACAATGAGCCGGAAATACCCGAAAAGGAAATGCTCCCCTATCCCGGGGAAATACGCGGGGCCATATCCGCAAGGAACCTGACCTTTACATATCCGGGAATGTCGACTCCGGCGCTCAGAAATATCAGCTTCGACCTCAAGGCAGGTGAAACGCTCGGGATCGCGGGGCCGACGGGAAGCGGCAAGACGACCCTTGTCAGCCTCATACTCAAATTCTACGATCCTCCCGAAGGGACCCTTTTTATCGACGGTGTAGACATCAACGATATCCCCGCCCTGTCGATCAGGGAGAATACAGGTTACGTTCCGCAGGACGGCTTCCTGTTTTCGACCGGGATCGCGGACAATATTTCATTCTACCAGCCCGGGATCGATGAGGAGAAAATAAGGCAAGCCGCGGAGCTCGCCGGCATCGCGGATGAAATCGAGTCGTTCCCCAACAAATACGACACCCTGGTCGGGGAACGGGGGACCCACCTGTCGGGAGGACAGAAGCAGCGCATCGCGCTGGCAAGAGCCCTTATCCGGGATCCCAGGATCCTGATACTGGACGATACGCTCTCGGCAGTCGACAACATAACGGAGCAGGCGATCGTCTCCCACATCAACGGGATACTCTCGGAGAAAACATCTGTCATCATCAGCCACAGGCTCTCCGCACTGCGAAGCGCCTCAAAAATCATCTGGCTCCGTGACGGCGAGATCACCGAAAGCGGCACGCACGAAGAACTCATGGCCCTCCGCGGCGAGTATTACGCAACCTACACAAAGCAGATGAAGGAGGCGCAGCAGCATGGACAGCAATAAAAAGACCATACGCAGCAACGACCATGCGGGAGCCGGAGAGAGCGGGCAGAAAGGTCCCAAAACGCGTTCCAGCCTGATACGCCTTGCGGTCCTGATGCGACCGCACCTGGGCAAGCTGCTCCTTGCGCTGCTGTGCGTCATTATCGTAAACTCGGCCGACCTGATCAAGCCATATATCTACAAGATCGCCATCGACGATTTCCTTGTGGGCAGGAAACAGCAGCAGGGAATCTACTCCATCCTTGGCCTCGGTATAATATACTTCATAGTGGCGGCAGTCGGTTCGCTATTGTCTATGACCCAAATAAGGCTTATATCGTATATGTCGCAGAGCATCCTCAACAGGCTGCGCATGGAAACTTTCAGCAAGATCCTGTTCATGCCGATGAAGGTGCTCGACAAGTACGGGACCGGCCGCCTGATCACGCGGGCGACAAATGACGTTGAAACGGTAAACGAATTCTATTCGGACGTGTTCCTGAATCTTTTCAGGGATGTCTTTATGCTCATAGGGATAGTGGCCGCCATGCTGCTGATGGACGTTTCCCTTGCTTTAGTCGCATTTACGGGTGTTCCTCTGATAGCAGCCATTACTTTTTCCCTCAAGCGCGTCATCAAGCGCAACTTTAGGGAAATGAAGACAATAATCGGCCGGATAAACGGGTTCTTCGCCGAAAACATTTCCGGGATGCGGATCGTTCAGGCTTTCAACCGGCAGCTCAACAAACTCAGGGAGTTCCGGGATCTGAACAGCGCATATTTCCGGACGACCAAGCTCCAGGTGTTTTTCAACTCGTTCCTGCGGCCAATGATGGAAGTCATAAACAGCGCGGTCATAGCGCTCCTTATCGCTTACGGGTACAACAGGATAAGGGGAGGAGTGCTTGAAATAGGCGTGCTGTACGCTTTTACCGACTATATAAAGAAGTTTTTTGACCCGATCAACGACCTTGCCGAAAAATATACGACGGTCCAATCCGCGCTCGTCTCGACGGACCGGATATACGAGATACTTGATGAAGCCGATTCTGAGGATCCCCACGGCGGGTCCAAAAGGGGAGAGGTCGTCGGGGACCTGGAGTTCAGGGACGTCTGGTTTGCGTATGAAGGGGAGGACTGGGTGCTCAAGGGCATCAGCTTCCATGTGCCGGCAGGGAAGAAAGCCGCATTTGTCGGCGCGACCGGGGTAGGAAAGTCGACTATCATAAGCCTGGTCAGCAGATACTACAAGGTCCAGAAGGGACAGATCCTCGTCGACGGCGTTCCTGTTGAGGAGTGGAACCTCAGAGACCTTCGCCGAGGTGTTTGCACAGTCCTTCAGGACGTATTTCTGTTTACCGGAACCGTGGCAGACAATATAGATATGTCCGCGGGGCTTACGCAGGACGAAATAGAAGAGGCTCTTGAGAAGGCATGCGCAAGCGAGTTTATCGCAGAAATGGGAGGAATATCCGCACCTGTGACCGAACAGGGACTGAATTTCTCAACCGGACAGCGCCAGCTGATCTCCTTTGCACGTGCCATCGCCCACGACCCCTCTATACTCGTATTGGACGAAGCCACGGCACACATAGATACCCAGACAGAGGCACTCATATCCAAATCTCTTGACAGCATCTCGCGGGGGAGGACATCGGTATTCATCGCTCATCGCCTTTCGACCATTCGGGACTGCGACATAATATTCGTCCTGTACGACGGAAAAGTCGCCGAGCAGGGCACACATGACGAACTATACGCAAGAAACGGCTTGTATACCGAGCTTGTAAACGCACAGCTCGATTCCTAGTGGCACCGGGACACGGGCGGGTCACGGGGGCAGGTCCCTTGTCCCCCTTCACGGGTGGCAAGAACAAGTTTCTCTTTTTCCTACTGAAACTCACAAACATACGAATGGCCCGGAGCGGCATTATATTGATCCGTTCCTGGCCTTCCTGTATCCTGCAGAAATCATTTTGATCTTAATATCCTGGATCCCGCGTTTTACCGTTTTTTCAACCCTGCGTGCACTCCCGTATCCTGTTCGCGGCGAAGTCCCTCTCTTCCCTTGAAAGGGGGCGGCCGCCGTCAAAATTCTCTATGAAATACGTGAGCTGGTCGACTTTGACGACTTGTACGTGCGAATACTGTGCTCCCTCGATGACGCTTTCCACGTTTGCCCAAACTATCATATCAACTATGGGGAGCTTCCCCCCAAGGATCCGGTTCAACACTTTATTATGTCTTGTGACTTGGAAAACAGGGTTCTCCATTCCGGTCTTGCTTCCGTTCACAACCCTGTACCAGTTGCCGTTTTCATCAATGATCAAGTCGCCGACGTAATTTTTCACTTCTATGTTGAATATCGCCCTGTCCCCGATAACAATACTGTCAAACTCCTGGGGCTCGCCGCCGTCGGAGAGCCTGGTGCTGCCGAACACCTTGAACCTGTTTTCATCTAGCCATTTCAGGGCGTATGCTGCCTGTTTTTCTCCATCAAGGCCTGCCTGCCTTGCCTTCTCTTCACTAAGTTGATGGCCCTGCTGGCCGGGATTCTGCTTTGGGGGTACAATCCCGTTTACTCCCTTTCTCTGCAGGACGTCACACAACTTGAGCCTCAATGCGTAGTCCACGTTTTCCATGTCCCTGACGAAATAATATGTATTTCTCAGTTTTGCCCATACATTAGGACGATTGATTATGATTGCCCTTTTCAGAAATGATATGTATGCCTTGACATTCTCGTTGGTGGGGTTGTTCCTGACAGCATTGTTCAGAATGTTCAACCGGACCATATTTATCAAAACAAAAAGTCCTGCAATAACGACAACAGCAAACACTATTTCCGTATGATACGTCAAATACCATGTAATATTATCAAAAAACTTTAGTATACCTTTCAAAATACCCATATTATCTCCCAATATCTCTTCTCTCAATTTTGTTTTGTTTTTTTGCTATCCTTTTGTACACTCAATTGTTATTTTTATTAACCCATAAAATCACTCCGGCCTTAAAGGATACATGCCTGAAATTATACCCGGTTCGATATATTTAGTCAATATTTGACAAACCGTCATAGCAGTATATAACTTTTATTCCGGCCTGGGAAAATCCGTTTGGGAAATAACAATTTGGTCCTTATAAGTATAAAACGTGACAGCCATAAGTACCAGCGTGACGACGAACGTCAACCATGCGACTTGAACCTGCAGATGTTCGACGTTCATGTAAGCAGAAGTAAAACTCGTAATTCTATTTGCCGCCTTAAAGATCGAAGCATATGCCTACCCCACGCTTTGGAATTTTACTGTTGTCAATAATTACGATCAGGGTCTTTTTCCCGATGTCGAACCCGGTTCCTGGTATGAGGAAAATGTAATATTGGCCTATATGTACGGTCTGATCAACGGGGTTTCACAAAATGCTTTCAGCCCCGATACCAACCTTAAAATCTCCGAAGCGATCAAGCTTGCAGCCTGTATACACAGTATCTATCACAACGGATGGGCGGATTTCTCCCCGGGGACTCCGTGGTACCAGGTATATGTGGACTATGCGATGGAAAACGTGATAATATCGTCATATTACCCCGACTATGACGAATACATAACCCGATCCGAGTTTGCGGTAATTTTTGCAAATGCCCTGCCCGACGAAGGACTCCCTGAAATCAACCGGATAGGGGACAACAGGCTTCCCGACGTGAAGATAAGCGACAAATATGGGCCGGCGGTCTATAAGCTCTATCGGGCCGGAATACTGACCGGAAACGACTCCTTCGGGACTTTTTACCCTGACAGCCTGATCCTTCGCAAGGAAGCCGCAGCGATCGTGACCAGGATGGTTGACCCGTCCCTGAGAAAGGTGTTTTCGTTAACTCCGGGCAACAGCGATTTTGACATCATATTCGACACAAATCCCATTCACCTGGCGCCCGGAAGCGATTACATCGTCTCCCTGGACATCAAAATAACCGGATCCGGCTATCCTGATTTCAGGATCGAATTCGAAGATGGAGATTACAATACCGCAAGAATTGTTGAAAGAAACTTCTTGGATAAAGCATATCTCACAATAAGGGGCAAAATGCCCGGAATAACATCGATCTATGTGAAGTTCCAGACTTTGGACGGAACGGTGCTTTATTCAGAGCCGTTGTATGTCATCGTTTCGCCGGGGAATAATACGCTCAGGGCCGACGAGTATATGGTTGCCGAGTATTTCAGCCACGTACACGACTTATACCCCGGGCTGTCTAACGTTTTCCGGGTAATAATCAACGACAGCAAGTTGCGGGAAATACGTTACCAAATAGCGCAGTATCCTAATAACTCTCCGGTATTCAAACTACTTACCGCAAATATTTATCCCGAGTTTGATACATACTTTTTCAGAGCCGCTTCGCTCGGGTCAACGAGCTATAATATCGAGATTAGTAACACCGAGACACAGAAAATGCTTTCACAGGTCTCAGCACCTATAAACGTAAGGAAATTTGCTTTCTATCCGGGTACTTCAGTAGTGGACTTCGGCGACTTCATGGGTTTGCCTCTCTCATCCGTAATTTCCGATCCGGCAAACAAGATATATGCTTACGATATAAGCAAAGCGGTAAATTCAGAAGGGTATATCATTGATTCAACAATGTATGACTGTATCACTGGCTGCTATATGGAATACTTGTCGGGCTTCGGATACGAAAACGTAACTTCCAAAGACGATGCAGCGTCGATCTTTGTAAACAGCAAGGAAAAAGAGGCTGCATCCTTCAGAATAGCGATCAGAGACGGCAAGGCTTACTTCGTGGTTAAAATAGACGAATTGTGATTCCATGCCGCTCGCCGTCGCAAGCTGGATTCCCTTTGCCTCAAAACGAAATATAATTACCCCCGATGCAGTTACCTTTTCCTGCATCGGGGGTATATTCCAGTATACACACGCCTTCGCCCGGTTTCCCTGTTCCCGATATTACGCTTGTGTCACAGTCAGAACAAATCTCTCTTCTTGAGCACCATTGCCGAGATAGCTATAAATACCAGCGTGATGACAAATGGGAACCATGCGACCGGAAGCGGCAGGTGCTCGACGTTCATACCATAGAAACCAAACACGATGTTGGGGATCGTGAGCAGTATTGTAACCGAGGTAAGCTTTTTCATAACGATGTTGAGATTGTTCGATATCACCGACGCGAAGGCATCCATCGTTCCCGAGAGGATCCCGGAATATATGCTTGCCATTTCGATCGCCTGGTTGATCTCGATCATGACATCGTCCATGAGATCCTGATCTTCCTCATACAGTTTTACGATCTTGCCCGTTGCTATCTTCTTCATGGTGATGTCGTTTGAACGGAGTGACGTGGAAAGGTATACAAGGGATTTTTCCAGTTCGAGAAGCTGGAACAGCTCCTTGTTTTTCATGGACTTGTGCAGTTGCTTTTCCACGAATACCGAGATCTTATCGATCTGACGCAGGTAGTACAAATAGCGTTTGGCGGCACGCAGCAATATGTGCAGTACAAACTGGGTCTTCAGCGCAGGCGAGATGTTTTTTACCACATTCCCGCTTATGTCCTGCAGCGTTGTGTTTTCTTTAAGGGACACCGTGATGACGTTGCTGCCTGTCACAATGATGCCGATAGGCAGTGTTGAAAAAACCAGGGTGTTATCATCGCCGTCTTCGACGATCGGAACGTCGATAACGATCAGGGTTTGTCCTTCCGCAAAGTCTATGTGGGATGTCTCTTCCTCGTCCAGGGCGGCCCGCATCAGGGCGGGATCCACATCAAGGGCGTTGCAGACACGCTCGATTTCCTCGTCTGTAGGTGACGTCAGTTTTACCCAGCAGCCCGGCTCGATCTCATTCATCTCGACCAGGCGCCTGTCTATGGATTTAAAAACAGAAAGCATGACTTTGTTCCTCCTTTTCCGCGGCTTTAGCAAATAGGGACCATGCCGCAGAAAAGGAGCGATATCCTAAACAGGAAAAGTCTGCTTCCTACCCGGTTCGTCTCCCTATGCGGCTCTGGTCATTAATTTGTAAGTGGCTACCTCGACTGTATGGATCCACGAAATCTCACTCTCCCCACCATGGATGGATTTCTAATCGTTCTACTCAATTTTAATCGATATGCTCCCTTTTGACAAGTGCAAAAGGAACCAAACAATGTCCTTTTGACTATGCTTTTCAGTCTTTTGCGTCATTCAGTCATGCCGGTTTTATAGGTCGGTCACTCTCGTCTTGTGCTTATGCAATTATCCACGTATATACTTAAACATCGAGACAGCCTTCCATACCGGTCTTGCAGCATGCACTTAATTCCGTTGATCTTGAAACAGTTGAGCAATACATCGATTGCGCCCATGCCGTACGTAAAAAAATGCAGCTTCCAGGAGTTTGATTTTCTTTATTTTTGAAAACGAATCCAATAAAAATTATGCCTTTATACGCCAAAAAGTCCTCATTTCGAGGACTTTTTGGACAAATTGTGGTGGAGGAGGGTGGATTCGAACCACCGAAGTCACTGACAACAGATTTACAGTCTGCCCCCTTTGGCC